>JAQBNX010000123.1 GCA_028288385.1 Spirosoma sp. | reverse complement strand
AAGGTCAGGACCGATTCCTGAAAATTGCTGACCCGGCGACCATTGATAAACACGGTCGGGGTTCCGTCCACGCCCAATTCATAGGCCAACTGCACATCCTGGGCCACTTGTTGCTTAACCGCATCGGACTGCCGGTCTGACTCCCACTGTGCCATTGTTAAGCCACTCGTTTTGGCAATTGCGATGAGCATTTTCCCTGCTGAATCCAGGGTTGAATCAAATACTCGATCATGATAGGGCCAGAAGCGGTTTTGACGATGGGCCGCCAGCGCTGCATAGGCCGCCACGCAGGAACCAGGCTGCATATCGACACTCATCCGTGGATTACAGCCTGAGCTTAAAGGGAAGTTCTTAAAGGTTACCCCAATTCGATTGCCGAATTTCTGGTGAAGCTTCTCTAAGGTAGGGGCAAATCCCTGACAGGCAGGGCACTTAAAACTGCTGAAGACCACAACTTGAACAGGCGCACTGGGCGAACCTAAAGCCGGCAAAGCATTTCCTTTGGGTATAGGAAAGACCCGTTCACTCCGAAACTGTTTAGCGATGTCATCCAGGTTGATGGGGGCGTTTTGACCAATTGAGGTTCGTAAGACGCCCACCTCTGATATGCCGCCAATGATGAGGGTGCCTACCAGCAGCAGACTCCACCTCAGGAGAGAACCCTGGGGAGCGGTTTGGTTGGGTTGACCCCAGAAAAAGGCACCTTTCTGGTTTCTTACCAAGGCCATCAGGACCAGTACATTAATCAGATGAATTGCCAAGCAAACGGGGCAGGAAAGCCCGCCACGGATAATAAGCGCGCTTTGGATGATACTAATGCCCACACCCAGGGCAGCCAGCAGCATGGCCATGCGGTCAGTTACCAAGTTGCCCAGGGACAACAGCAGGCCTAAGGCGCCGAAGTAGGCCAGGCCCCAGCCCGCCAACGGATAACCCAGATGCCAGGCCATTGGGCTTGACAAAGCCGGGTCACAACTGCTGTTAAAGACGAGTTGGCAAAGATCACGAATAGTGCCTGTAGGGCCGTTTAGCTGCGTGGAACGAAATACCAGATAAGCGCACAGGGCCCAACTAAGCGCAATACCGATGAAGGCCAACGTTCGTTTTACAGCCCTATTTATTTTACCATCCATCGATGCTGCTCTAAAAAGGTGACTCGTATAAATCAAAAAACAGAGGAGATGTAGACTCATCTCCTCTGTTTGTAAGCCCCGCCGTCAACCGGCTTAGCCTGCCTTTACGGGTTGCTGCCCTTCACGATGTTAACGCATTCACCGAATTTATTGTCATCGCCTACGTTAGCAATATATTTGCAAAAACAAACGGCGGTGCTAGCTGCGCTTTCTGAGGGATTGCTGCAAACGTTACAGTAACTTACGCAACTGCCTGTGCTTGAGAAAGAGTTGGCCATTCTTGGGTCAGCACAAATTTGTCTGCATTGCTTGTTTGGTGGCGGGCTAAGGTTGACCATGGAGGTTAAGCCAATACAAAAAAACACGCCCATAATGGCGGTTAATACGTATTTCTTCATTGATAAATGAGTTAAAGTGTTTAAGAGATAAATTAGGTAAGATACTCACCGAGCGATACAAGCAAGTGGGGTGGTTACGCTAGCACTCAGTACCATATGCACATGCATTCAGCACACAAAGCACCTTTTATTTCATAATGAAAGCTAGAATTTTTATGCTTATTTATTTCTCGGTAACTAAGTTTAGTTGAAAAGATACAAACAGGTGGTTCCTTTGACAGAGTCGAGTGTGAAGTCAAAGTTGAAACGGCTGTTTCAAAGAACTTAAGCTTCCCTTTTCTTATAACATGAATGAAATACTCATTATGAGGTTTGATGTAAGGGTGGACGACATCGACAAATGGGATGAACGCATGAACCAACAAATAGAAAAGCGTTCGATGCTTGGCTCAAAACTTAAGTCTGTCCAGCATGCCATAGACGATAATGTACATTTCTTTACCATCGTCTTTGAACCAAAGGATACATTTTCATGAGACTTTGAACCTCCCTTCCTGCATCACCAGCAGGCAAATGGTGAACACTAGGCTAGTTTCCTCTCATAATCCGGTTATAGGCTATCTCGGTCTTGGCCAGATCGATCAGGGTTTTGACCTGGTTGGCAATCTCACTAGCCTGAGGAATGTATTCCTGATCGGCCTGCACCTTGCGGATGTTATCCATCATGATATCCTTTAGCTCAGCAGAGGATTGCAGGGCGGCCGGCTGAGGCAAGACGGTAGCCGGCAACGTAGCCGGGCAGGCGTGCCCCGGTTCTTCGTCGGCTTCCAGAAACGTCTCCAGAAACTTCCCGCTATGCTGCACATCCATGGCAGGAAACCATTTCTTATCACTGACGATAAGCAGCTTGTCATCGTCGATCCGGAAGGAGAGAACTTTATGCGATACGGCATTCACAAGAAAGGTCTTACCGACCATGTCCCTGATGCGGTCTTCTAGTTTTTGCAGGCTTTGGGTTGTCATTGTGGTTATTGATTTGACGGTTTAGTGCTAACTGTTTACGTTTAAGCTCAATCAGATAAGGGTGCCTGAGCATCTCCTGCTGCATTTAAGGATCATGACAGGCTAACGTGTGAGCCACATATCCGTCAGTTAGGTTCAGGCTGGCTGAATTGCGAAGGGCGTGTTCCTTTCGGGTGATGAGTTCAAGGTTATCGACCCGGCAATCCATCTGATCCCGGTTCTTGAAGACCACAAAGTGGCCGGCAGGAATTGGCCCGTTGGCCTGCTCCCACAAATGGACGTGGTACATGCGCCACTGACGGAAGCCGACCCTGATGTATTTGTAGGGTTTGCGGTGTTTGTTTCGACGAATGCGGATCAGCTGCTCATCGCCATAGATGGTATTGAACGGTAGATTGCCTTTATTAAACTGGCCTGCATTAGGACGTTTATAAAGTGCGCTCAATGCTTCGGCTGTTTTGCGCAGCTTCATCTCCCGTTGAGCCTTAACCTTTACGCTACCCTAGGGCCTGCCTAAAGCATTGGCCAGCTCCCGGGTGCTCATGGTTTGATAGTTATCGCGCAGGAACTGTAATTCCGCTTCAGAATAAGCATCCTTCCGGTTTTTCTGGGCCAGACAGGCAGCACGGTATTTAGCCTGGGTATTCAGTTTTAAGCCCAGGCGTTTGCTACCGGTTGTGGCCACGCTGGCTTTACTACGGCCGAGTGCCTGGGCGATCTCGGCCGTAGTCATTGTCTGCCAATGGTCTGGCATGAACTGCTTCTCCGAATCAGTGTAGCACAGGCCATTGGTCCGTCTGACCTTCACCGGTACAGACACTTGAGTTGCGGGTGACTGGTTATCGGCATGGGTGAAGAATTGCAGCTTCATTTTAAAGAGATTAAAGCGATTTGATTTCGTCGTACATATCCTGAGTCACCACCTGCAAAAAGCCTTTCAGGGCATCAGACACTTCTTGCGCTTTAGGGTCTCTCACCTCAGGGCGGGGCACGGCTGCTAACTGCTCGACATACTGACCTAGCCTTATCTTATCGGTGAGAATGGGCAAAGTGGCGGGCATATTACTTTTTGTTTTCTTAGCCATTAGTCTGGAGTTGGTGCTAGTATATGAGTCTGTATATGGCAGGCCCGCTCCTGCAAGGTTTTAAAGACCACATGCCAGGCGTCTATCTCGCTCGTCGTAGCGCCCACCAGATCCATTACGTGCAGGTAAACCGGGCGTTTATTGCTTACGAATCCATCCGGATCAGGTGGGTGTGTAAAGGTGAAGTAGTCCCGGCCCGGTACCCGACCAGCATACAGCCAGGTAGCTACGTCCCAGTTGCCGGGAAGGTAGAGGGGCGTACCGCTTTCCAGGGCGTTGAGTTCGTCTATCGTCATCGTTTACGTTGCTTGAGTAGCTGCCGACGTACCTTCCGCACGTCGCCTAATTTTACCAGGTCGATGCCCGTCCGAAGCCGCAGCGCAGGATCGCGCTCGTACTGCTGAATGGCTTCAGAAAGCAGCAGGGCCGCTAGGGCCGGGCCATCGGACGGAATTGGTTTCATTGCTATGCCGGGGTTAAGCTTTTAGCGTGTTCGGGTTTGAGTACAATCACTTCCTGCACGGGTAGGCTCTGATTCATCTTGAGCACCAATGCGTCGAGTAGCCGGTTCGCCCAGTCAGGAATGAACTTGTCCGTCGTCTGTATAAATACCTTCGGGTATCTGTATAGATCGCGGCCAAGGCCAAACTGAACGGCGCATCGCTTCATTGCGTCGGAGCACCCGCCTTTAACGGGTTCGATGCCGGTGCGGCTGGCAACATCTGATTTGCTTACCCGTCGGCCGTCAGGCAACGTGACGGTAATTGTACAGATGAAACCGGTTTCAACCTGATCGAAGGAGTTTTCCCATCCGTCCCAGCCAAATTGGGCATCGAAACGCTCCATCACGCAGCGATTTGTGATGTAGGGCACCACGATCACTTTCTGCCCGTCTTTCGTAGCTGACTGGTAACGCCATTCGATTTCCTCGGCACGTACCGGAGAGTTAAGTGTGTCCAACGCATTTTTCTTGGGTGTCATTTTGGGAAAGGTTTTAGGCCCGGTGGTGAGTAGGGCCCGGTGAGAAATTATCAGCCAGCTTTCAGGAGTGAATCCGCCCGAAAGCATTTCCAAGCCCCATTCCAGATGTCGAAGTAAGGGATGGTGAGAGCGTCGGCTTTTTCGGAGGCTGATCGTCGGGGATGTGGGTCATATTACGAGTGGCCAGCACGTTGCGAACGGTACCGTCCACTTTACAGAACGAGAGCCAGATACCGCGTTCGTCAGTTGTAGCTAGGGCTAGTTTTGCCCGAATGGCGGCCCATGCCCGTTTGGGGGCTTCTCCGAAGCGTAAGCGAGATTTACGGACTAATAGCCATGTAGTACGAAGCACGTCGGCGCGAGAGATTGATTGATTTTTCATAGACTTTGATTTGTTGTTGCTGTTTCTATACACCAAATGTACAACATAAGTTGTACAACAACAAACAAATGCAAAACTATTATTGTACATTTGCCCATCTTTACTGAATGGACGTGAAGGATTTTCTAAAAACGAATAAGGATATAAACCTTAGCGAGTTGGCGCAGAAGATGTGGCCCAACAATAAGAGCGCGAAAACGTATCTGAGTCGGAAAATAAATGGCGAACGACCCTTTACCCGAAAAGATGCGGAGTTGGCCAAAAGGGTATTGGGAGAATTGGGGGTTACACTCACATCGCTTACTGTAGCTGATAAGTATTGAATTTAGCCCAATAAGCCAGCCAATGTGCAACTGGAAAACGAAAAACCGGACAAACCACTGATTAACAGTAGCTTATCCGGTTTGTCAGTGGAGACGGAGAGATTCGAACTCTCGTCCAGTCAAGGAACCCGTCGTGCCTTCTACATGCTTAGCCGCGATTGGAATTGTCGGGAATCGGGCAGGCTCGCGGCAGGCCAACCCTCAACCGTAGATGCTTTTGTCTCGTCTGTTGTCAACATCATTATCCAGACCAGCGCTGCGAGTCGATGCCTCCTGATCCAGCCAGCAGCACGTAGGCCGGGGAGACAATGGCTATTGCTTAATCCTCCGGATTAGGCAGCCATGGCGTAGTTATATTCGCCAGTTATTGTTTTAACGATTTGTTTGGGCGGGAAATACCGTCAACTCCCGGCATGCTTACACGCGACCTCAGCAAGCTGTCAATTCCGGTCGTCCCCAAAACTGAAGCGCTTACGCGTTTCTGCACTATCCTAACTTGTTTGGTGGTGCTTTGGTTCGTCAACTACAACCACAAATCGTACATTTTTTTTAGCGTTTCAGGCAAACTTATCCCCAATAAAATGGTTATAAAGTCAGTAATACTATAACTATGCCGTTATGGCGATACGTTCATGACGTATACCTCTTTTGAAACCCTTCTGTATCAGTACCTGACGCCCTTTTTCCAACGGCATCAATTTGTGTTGCTGCCCGAAAAGCGGCAGTATCGCAAAATAACGGAGGCCGGGTTTCAGAACGTAATGC
>JAQBNX010000046.1 GCA_028288385.1 Spirosoma sp. | reverse complement strand
CTTATCGACAGGATATTCACCCACCGACAGTAGTTCGATCGCCCGTTTTGGATTCTTTTTAAAGTCGGCCAGTTCTTCTTTATAGAGCTGGTTCACCAGCGTTAGTTCTTCGGGCCTCGCCGGGCGGCTGACAACCGCTTTAAAAATAGCCGTAAAACCCGCCGACACATCGGTGGCTGGCCGTATATGTTGCGCCAGCACTCGGGCCGCTTCCACAAACTGAGGGTCATTCAGGGTAACCAAGGCTTGGAGTGGCGTACTGGTTTTTTGCCGTTTTACCACACAGGTATGCCGTTCGGCCGCATCGAAATTCAGCATCATCGGCGCGGGCGAGGACCGTTTCCAGATCGTGTACATCGACCGGCGGTATAGGCTATCTCCTTTGCTTTGAACGTATTTCACGGCATTCCGGGTAGCCAAGGCCTCCCAGATTCCGGCTGGCTGATAAGGTCGCACACTGGGCCCGCCAATACGCTGCGTCAGCAATCCGCTGGCCGCGAGTGCATTGTCCCGCACTTGCTCAGCCGACATTCGATAGCTTGGCCCACGGGTCAGGAATATATTATCCCGATCAACCTCCCGCACAGTCTCAGGCACACTCGATGCCTGCCGGTAGGTCGCTGACATCACGATCAGTTTATGCATCGCTTTGGTATTCCATTTCCCTCCTGATTTTGGGCCGCCCATGTCACGGAATTTCACGGCCAGATAGTCCAGTAATTCCGGGTGGCTCGGCAAAGCGCCCTGATTGCCAAAGTCATCGCTGTTCCTGGCAAGTCCCTGTCCAAAGTACTGCTGCCACATCCGGTTCACCATCACCCGACTGAACAGCGGATTTTCGGGCGCCAGCAACCAGTTGGCCAGACCAAGCCGATTTCTGGGCATATCATCAGCCAATGGATTAAGGCTATGCAAAACGGCGGGCCTGACCACTTCGCCGGGAGCATCATAAGCACCACGCGTCAAGAGGTGTGTTTCACGCGGCACCGACCGTTCCTGCATAATCATGACCTGATCGGAGTTGGTATAGAGTTTGATTTGCTCACCCCGCAGTTTCATGGCTTTGGCGTAGGCCACCCGGTAAGCAGGGTCCTGCGTCCGAACATAGTAGGTGTATAAACCTGTCCGCTGGGCCGGTGTCCGTTGGGCAACGGGCGTTTGTAGAGCCGCCCTGAGCGCATCTAGCTGACCAGCCAGACTGGGCATCTCCAAGGGCGTCAGGCAGCGGTTATAAATCCGGAGTTCATCGACTGCGAAATCTTTGTAGAAATAATCGTGCATCCGGCCGACATAAAAGGGGTGCTGTGCCCAATGCGTTCGATCTTTCCCAAATACCATGCTATGCATCAGGTTATCGGTAACCACCTTTGTCCGAATCGGCCGACCGTTCAGATACAAGGTGATACCCTTGGCCTGGCCAGTTCCATCGTAGGAAAAGGCAACCTGGAACCACTGATGCACCGGCACTTTATCGACGGACTCAATGTCGATGGCATTGGCGGGCCAAACATGGTTGAAGGTGATTTTCAGCCGTCCATCACCTAGTAAATCAAGCTGATAACCGCGCTGGCCATCCATAGGGCCGGTCGTTCGTCCCAGTAGTGTCAACGCCATATTCGGTTTTGCCAGATTAAACCAGCTACTGATGGTGAATGGCTCATTCTGCTCGAATGCCCCGAAATTACCCGGCAACTCGATAAAACTGTCGCCAGCCAGATAGCGTGCTTTGCCAAAACGACCCGGCACCGAATACGGCACTTTATCGGGATCGCCCCCCAAGCGGGCAGGTAATGTATCATTTACCGTATTGGCAAAGGCATTACGTGGATCTTTCCAGAGTTCTTCCTTTGTTTTAGGCTTGGCCGATTCCTTTTTTTCAGGCTTCTTATTGTCGGGCTTGCCAAGTTTAGCGATGCCTTCTTTTTTACGTTTTGCGTCCTCAGCTACTTTCTTCTTTTCGTCCTCCCGTTTTTGTTCTTCATTTTTTGCTTTTACAAAAGCGCCGATATCAGCCCGGTCGGCTTCATCGAACGTATAATGCGCCAATAGACCGGAGTCGATTGACGATACAGAATGCGTTTTAGTTAACCATTGCCCAAAACGTTGCTGGTAATTGGGCCGATTGGGATTAAGCTGCTGCTGAATAGGCGTCAACTGTTCACGAATAAAGCGCAATTTGGCCTCCGTTTCGGGTTTTGTCAGCGTGATGGTGGGCGCAGCTTCGCCGTTGTAAGGAATCTGGCCCCGATCGTTATTGCTGTTGAAAAACGCAAACAGCGAGTAGTAATCTTTCTGACTAATGGGGTCGTATTTATGATCATGACAGCGGGCACACTCAATCGTAAGCCCCAACATGGCTTTCCCAAACGTGTTGGTTCGGTCGGCGACGTATTCCGTGCGGTATTCTTCGTCTACAATGCCGCCCTCCTGACTTTGCTGGTGATTGCGATTGAAGGCCGTGGCAATAAGTTTATCGCGTCGGTCTTTCGATGCCGCTAAGTTGGGCAGCAAGTCACCGGCCAACTGCCAGGTAATGAACCGGTCGAAAGAAAGGTTCCGGTTGTAGGCCCGAATAACCCAGTCACGATAGGGCCACATGGTGCGCAGGCCATCGTCCTGGTAGCCGTCCGTATCCGCATAGCGAGCCACATCGAGCCATTCAACCGCCTGGCGTTCCCCATAATGC
>JAQBNX010000817.1 GCA_028288385.1 Spirosoma sp. | reverse complement strand
CATCGCAAGCTATCATGTCGAAGCCGCAGGCGGCGTCTACGAAGAGGTGGATCAGACCGAGATGGACCGGGCGATAAGGGCGCACCGCCTCGCCAGCCCGGACCACTACCGCATCTACTTCGCGTTCGCGCAGCCGGCGAACGCTCCGGGCGTCGGCGATTTCACCGACCTCGCCGAGGCCACCAGTCTGTCCGCGGGGGCAGCGGCGGAACTGCTGCGGCGGTGGCACGGGCAGCGACTGACCAGCGGCGTGACCCGTGCCGAGATCATGCTGGATCGGCTCGCGGCAGCAGGGCTGACGATGCCGACGGCAGACGAGGCCGAGCATCTCCTGATCGCGTACTCGAACGTCATGGACGAGCTTGCGGAGCAGAGCGTCGACGATTTCGGCGGCCCGGACGTCTGGCGCCGGGCGATGCGTTCGCTGCCGGCGCTCTTCGAGGCGTTGGGCGATGCGCGCCAGGCCGTGATGCGGCGGATGTTCGCCGACGGCGCCGCCTTGGCATGGCTGACTTCGATCTTCAGACGCGAGACGTTCGCACATGGACGTCATGGAGACCGTCCCGACTCCCACCAGCTTCTGACCGATGCGGAACTAGACGTCGTCGGCGAGACGATGCTCGCCCGGTACCGGGCGATGTCCTTCGCCGACTTCGCGGCCGGCAGGCAGCCTTTGAGCATGCTCTTCGCATGGCAGCAAGGGGGCGACCAGGACGGCCCTCAGCGCCTCGTGGGCGCCGAGATCCTCACCGACACGGGGCTGCTCGACGTCCTCGAACATCTCAGCGGGAGGGTCCTGACGGCGACGCCAACATCGACACGGGAACACGTCACGCTCAGCCGTTCGAACATCGCGACCTTGGTGGATTACGACGAGGTCCGCCGAAGGATCGAAAGGCTCGCCGAAGGTGGCTCCGACGAGACGACGCGGACCCGGGCCGGCAGCCTCCTCGAGAGTTTCCGCAACGGCGACCGGTTCTAGGATCGTGACCGTGTCGATCAGCGGGGAACTCCGGACCGCCCGCCGGGAATGGCCCTGACGGTCGGAATTCAGCCGGCTTGTCGCCGCACGACCCGTAGGGTGCCGATGTCGTCGCGCACGTCGCTACGGTGACAACCGAAGGCCACCGTGATCGTCGTCACCGGCCGGCAACGCCAGATCTCGATCCGCAAGGTGGGCTCCTCACACGATCCGACCCGCTGATGATCGGGCCTTCGCGGCATTGGCGGCCATTTGGTGCATGCCGAATGACGGCTCCGCGCTAAGCGTCGTACCTGCGAGCGGGGGAATGTCATGATCGAATTGGCCGGGATCGAGTACCATGGGGCGGCGGGGGTCACGGGAGAGTGTCTCTCGGCCATAGAACGCCTACTTCATCATGAGGTCGGCATCTCGACCGCCGTTCTCCTCACCTGCGGAAGCGGAAGCCATCGCGAGCACTGCGTTCTTCTCCAGGGCGAGACGATCGGGACCATCGCCGTCAAGAGCGGCTTCGCCTCCGGCTACTCCGGGGAAGGCCCGACGGGGCTCTCGCGGGTCATCCGGCTGCTGGTCTTCCATGGCGTCGCGATAGAGGAGGTGGATGTCGACCCGTCGTTGCTGCGCCGGCTGGATCTTTCCGCGATGACCGAAGCCGACCTGGGCCTCGTGGACGCCGCCCACCGCGTGCGACCACGGCGCGTGTGGGACTACGTGCTGCCGCAAACCGGTTCGTCGCACGGCGTCGACAATCCGTGGCGTGGCGGCGCACCGGTCATGCCGCTCGCCCTCATCGACGACCGCCTTATCGACTTGGCACGTCTGTTCCGCGACGAGCCGGACATGGCTCTGCTCAAGGCTCACATCCGGCTCGAGAGCTTCGTCCGCGACCGAGTGACCGCCTGCTCCGCAGGAGCGAACCGGATGACAGGTGCCAAGCTCTTCGCCTCGGCATTCGGTGGCGACAGTCCGAAGTTGACCTGGCCGGACATCGATCCCGGCGAACGACAGGGTCGGGCCAACCTCTTCATCGGATCGGTGACGGCACATCGCAACGTCCGGGCCCACCGGGAGGCCATCGAAGCGAGCAGGAGCGACGAGCTGTCGGAATTCCTGCTCCTCAACCATCTCTATCGCCTCGAGCGGCGGTGCACGCCCGCGACGCAATGACGGTGGCCCGGGGCTTGGGAAAGCGCGGCCGGGCTCGATCCGACCTACCGCAGAGGCCGTCCGGCAGTCCGGCGCAGGTCAGCGTGCCACGAGCCGGGCGGACGGATGACGCCGTACGCAGGAAGATGACAGTCGACGGCTGCGGACCGTTGCCTCGTGTCGACGGTTCCGTCCCTGTCGTCGGGTCCGCACACCGCGATCACACAGTTCGACAGACACGTGTTTGCAGGGTACATAGGCGATACAGGGAAAAACGATGACACCCGGATTCAACACTCGCAAATCGGCGCAGATCGCCGCCTTCTTCGCTCGCGAAGCCGGCGGCACGATCGCCGTGCTCAAGCTGGTCAAGCTCATCTACCTGGCGGACCGCGAGAACCTCGAACTCTACGACTTCCCCATCACCGGTGACACCCTGGTGTCGATGACGCACGGCCCAGCGAACTCCGACACGCTGGACTGCATCAACGGCAAGGCGGCCGAGCACGGCGATTGGGAGGAGTTCGTGGCGGACCGGGACGGCCACGACGTCCGCGTCGCGCGTCCGGTGACGGACGAGGACCTCGACGAACTCAGCCGGGCTGAACTCGGGACCCTCGCATCGACCTGGCGCAGGTTCGGGAAGATGACGAAGTACGAGATCCGGAACTGGACCCACGAGAACCTGCCCGAGTGGCAGGATCCTAACGGGTCCTCGGTCCCGATACCCTATTCGAAGATCTTCGCTCTATTCGGGCGAAGCGATCCGGTCGACCTCGAGCGCGCCTTGCACTCCGAACGGTCCCTCCGGGCGAGCTTCGCCGCCGCATATTGACCTACGTTCCCTATGCGACCGGCACGCTGTTCATTCCCAGCGGCCCCGGTCTCCATCTCTTCGTCCTCGTCACGGACCGTTGCCTGCAGGGAAGCCACCTGCTCGTCAGCTTTTCGAGCGTACCGGACGCCGGTCGCCACGACGCGACCTGCCTCGTCGACGTCGGCGAACATGACTTCGTCAAGCGGCCAAGTTTCATGGTGTACCGCCTGTCGCACGTCGACCGGGCGGATCGGCTCTCTCATTTGGTCGGCCAGCGCTACTACCGCGCCGGTCAAATCGTCTCCGAAGAACTGCTGGCCAGGATACGCGAAGGCATCGGCGCCTCGCCCTTCACTCCGCAGCGGATCGTCTCGTACTTCAACCAAGTCATGCGTCAATCGTCCCGATAGCCGCTGGCGGACTGGGTTGCGGGCGCTGCGGCAGACGACTTCGGATCAGTGCAGAACTGACCGGCGATCGGCGCCACGGCCTCATTTCGGCTTTTGGACCGCCTTTGCCGCGGTAGTCTTCCGTCCGCCGGCAGCGCGGCTGGCGGCCTTGGGTTTCTCGGCAACGGGCACGGCCGGCGTCGCCGCGACCACCGGCGGTATCCGGATCTGCGCACGCTCGTCGACGCACGTCGTCGCCCAGGTCCTTTTTGCAGGCGGAGTCGTCTCGTCCGTTCCGCTGTCGGGCGTTTGCCCAGAGCGCCGCGGGCTGGAGTCGTTCTCCTTCTGCATCGTCCGTGCCTTGGCCTCCGCGGCGAAGGCAGAGGCGATCTCGCCCTCGTCATTCAGTGTGGCGAGCGTCCGCACGAGCTTCTTGGTCTCCAGGAAGGTGAGTTCGCCCAGTTCGATCTCGCGCGTGGCCGTAGCGTCCTCCCCCGTTTCCGGCAGTGCTCTCGCGAGAACCTCCTTCCAGGGGCCGAACGAGCGCTTCGCCGCCACGGTCGGCGGCATGATCTGCAATACCATGTCGAACCGGCCGCCCCGGCTGAAGGCCGCGTCGAAGCCGCTGACGTAATTCGTCGCCAGCAGGAAGACGATCTTGCGTTCCTTGTTGATGGCGGCGAGCTTCGGCAGCATCGCGGTCGTGATGAAACGCGACAGCAGGTTCTCATTGCCGGCGCGGTCCCGGCCCATCTCATCGAACTCGTCGAGCAGTACGACGACCTCCTCGACGGTCCTAAGCAGTCCGAACAAGCGGTTGGCCATCGCCTGGACCTGGTCCAATCCCCGCTGCACCAGGTACGACGGGTCGACCGGCAGCAGCGGCCAGTTCAGGTATCGCGAGATGATCTTGGCCAAGTCGGTCTTGGAGGTTCCCGGCGGCCCGAACAGGATGGCCGACATCGGCGTGTCCTCGCCGAGCGGCAGCCCCCGGGTGACCCGACCCGCCTCGCGGGCGATGGGAAAGACGAAGCTCTCCGCCAGCGTGGTCCGCAGGCTCCTCACCTCGCCGTTGAAGTGGAGATCGGCGTCGAGAAAATCATCGGCAAATTTGCCGATGCCGCTAGCGGGCGGCGTGACCGCCACTCCCGGCGGGCTCTTGTAGATCTCGCCGAGCTCGTTGAAGAGCGCCTGGCGCACGGCCTCCGCGACGAGGCGGTCCATGGTGTGCGCGAAGTCGTAGACCGAGGCCGTCGACCAGGACTCCGGTCCGAGCAGCTGGGGGTGATGCCCGGACGCCCAAGCGCTCTTGCTGCCGGGCTTCTCCGGGTCCAGCTCGTAGCTCGTGCGCTCCGCCAGCAGAACGGCGCGCTCGAGGTGGCCCAGGTAGGCGATGAGGCCGTCCCGGAGAGGGGCGCAGCCGACCAGTTGGGCGAGGAGCTCGTATTCGAACGAGTAGGCGTTTCCCACCATCTTGTAGTGGAACATCGGTCGGCTCAACGGCCACGAGCCGTCGTCGAGTTGCTGCTCGAAGAACAGCTGCAGCGCGTGTGCGAAGATCTCCTTGTCCTCGGGACTGGTCTGCCGATCGGCGGTGCTCGTCACCGCGACGATCAGGGCGTAGGCGAGCTGCAGGGGGTCCGCGATCCGGCTCTTGGCACCGATCAGCGCGACCTGCTTGTTGATCTCCGTCCGCGCCCAACGATGGGCGGAGGTGCTGGTCGCGGGCGTGCAGGCACCGGCCCGCTTCAGGACGCGGAAGACTAGCTGCGTGAGGTAGGCCGACGCCGGATAGGGTTCGATCCGCACCGAACCGACCGGATCCGCATCGCCGCTGCTCTTGATCGATGCGGTCAGTTTCGGAAGATATTCGCTATTGAGCCTGCCGCGTATCTCCGCGGCACCCGCCATCTGCGGAAACGCATCAAGCAGATCGAGGACCCCCTCCACGACGAAGGCGACCGAGAACGGGTTGCCCTCCACGAGACCCGCGCTGGCGGTCTTGGTGACGAGGTCGGCGGCCACCGCGCCCGCCTGTGCAACGTCGAAGACGTCCCCAAGACGGCCGCTGCGCACCAGCGACGAGATGCAGGTGGCGGTGCTGGCCAGAGAGGCCTTGGCCGGCTTCTCGATCTGATGGCAGAAACCCAAGCCGTCCTTGCTCAGGTACACCGACAGCGAATCCACCTGTCGGAGCCGGATCGCGACGAGCGAGTCGCGCAGCTTCTTGAGCGCGTCGAAGTCGAATTCGTTGGGCATCTCAGTGGATGTTGGGGAGGGAGAAACTTCCGCGGACGAGACGACGGACTTCGCCGAACCGGCGTTCGGCATCGGCACGGCCATCGCCGCGATGTGCCGTCAGATGGCGCCCGAGGTCGTGGACCTCCTCCGCGACGCGACCGAGATCCTCGGGACGAAGAAGCGCACTCCGGGGTCGGCCGACGCCCGCGCCCGTCGCGTCCCGACGGGCGCGGGTGATCGCCTCGCCCATGGTCGCGACGCGCTCGACGTAGTCGCCGATCGTGATGTCCAGCGCGGCGTGCGTCGAGTAGATCGGCTTGCCGAGAACGGACGCGGCCATGATCTCGCCCGCCGTCGACGGTCCGGTGTAACCGTCTGGGCAGACGACCCAGAGGAAGTCGGACGCCCGTATCGCTTCGAGATGGCGGTCCTGGACCAGTCGCCGCGATCGGAGACGGTCGGAGGCGACGAACAGGAATTCGCCGTCGTGATCCACGACCCGCGGATCGGATGGCGACAGCACGTCGACCCCAAGCGCGCCCAGAGTGGCTACGGCTTCGGCGATGCCGGTCATGTGCCGGTGGAAGCTCCCTGAAACGGTCGCGCGAATCATGCTGCCTCTCCGATCGCGAACAATGACGGGATAGACCCGGACGGTCGGGGAACGCCAGTGCGTTCGAGCCGCGTCAGGGTGCGGGTACCCCT
The DNA here is from genome assembly GCA_028288385.1 of Spirosoma sp. Taxonomy (GTDB): domain Bacteria; phylum Bacteroidota; class Bacteroidia; order Cytophagales; family Spirosomataceae; genus Spirosoma. Next base: position 596 of record JAQBNX010000817.1, on the reverse strand, counting down.
TTTGACCATGAAGGCGGTATTCCGGTCGTCGGAGACGGACCAGGCGGCTGCGACCTGCGCCACCCAATCGGGGCGCGTGCGCGACGCGTCGTTGAGCCAGTTCCCGACGGCCAGCTGCACGTACCTGCTGGTATCCGCCTTCACCTTCTCGAGCAGCGGCCGTGCGGTTTCCGGTCGCCGCTTGAGGGCGGGCAGGTGGGCTCCCCAGACGCTGCGCGGACGCGTGACCTCGACCGCGAACCGGCGGACGTTGGCGACAGGCGAGGCCGCGACGTCGGCGAGCCTGACGATCATGGCCTCGACGTCCATGGCGACGGTCGACCGGAAGGCCAGCCACGCCGCTTCCCGCACGCTCATGTTGGGGTCGTCCGCGAACCGCATGAGCGCCTGCAGCCGACCCTCGACCGAGGTCCCGGCGGCGGGATCGCACACCGCGTAGCAGGCCCACTGCCGGACCGCGTCGCTGGGATGCAGGGCGAGGCGCTCGAACTCGTTACCGTCCAGGTCGACGCTCGAGGCGATTGCGGCGCCACCGGCGTGCATCCTCGCGATGACTCCAGCGCCCGTCATCCTGACTGATGCCTCGCGCAGGGCGT
>JAQBNX010000037.1 GCA_028288385.1 Spirosoma sp. | reverse complement strand
ACGGTTGTAGCAGTCGATCTTTTCCTTCATGGCAACAGTTTATACCGTGCTGATCATTTACTAACTAAACCCTACTGGCAACGGTTAATAGAAGCCTTTTTAGAAGCCGGGCGTATCAATCGGTTTTCACTCATGGGCTTTAGTCTGGGAGGCCGCTTTGCGCTGGCAACAGCAGAAGCCTTTCCCGACCGACTCGATGAGCTAATCCTGATTGCGCCAGATGGCATCACCTACAGCATCTGGTATCAATTAGCAACGAAAACCAACGTCGGAGAGCGGTTGTTTAAATACGGATTGCGGCATTTATCAACGCTTTACCAATTTGGCCACGTCATTGTCAGGCTGGGTATTATCAATCGAACGGTTATGCGTTTTGCCGAAATGTCACTTAGTACGTCAAGCCAGCGGGCGCTGGTATATGCCGTATGGACGCAGTTTCGGTTAATTGACCCAAACATAGCTGAGGTCGCTACGTTGCTGAACCAACATCGGGTACGGGTGCGATTCTTCGTGGGTGCCTTCGACCGAATCATAACAAGTGCTGCTATTCTACAAATGAGCAACAAGTTACAGCGTTACGAAATAACCGTGTTGAGAACTGGCCACAACCACCTGATTGAATTAACAACCGCTGAATTAGGTGGGTGAGGTGGTGCTTACCCTCGTTTTTTCAACGCCCGCTGGAGCACTTGCCAGAGTCCAGCAATTGAAACCAGAATTAGGGCAGCTATAATAACCTGGCCCCAAATACTCTGATTGGGGTTCTCCAGCAATGTCCGGATCTCGCGGGCTTCCCGGCCCGACCAGATTGCCAGTATTGTTCGGGGAGTCATACCCAGAAACCCTCCCAGGAGAATATTTTTGAGTTTTGCCCCCGATAACGCAAACATCAGGTTGGTCAGGCCAAAGGGAAGAATAGGGGAGAGCTTAGCGAAGAAGATCACTTCCAGTTCTTTATCTAAAATACGGTTGAGTGCCGATTGCGCCTTTGGATTCCGGTGTAAAAACGCCAGAAAACGGTCATGATCTAACCAGCGTACGATAAGGTTTATGAACAGGATGCCACCAAAATTGATAACAAATATGGGTAATATGGCCTGCCAACCCAGAAAATAGCCAAAGATGAGGGCCAAAATGGTTGGGGGAGTCAGACCCGCCGACATCATGGCAAGTGCAATGGTAATACCAGTCCATGCCCAGACCGATAGTGACCGGATGAACGGTTCATGAGAAATGGCGTAGTAGGTCAATACCGATGTGAACACAATCGGAAGGACCGACAGCAGAATACCCACCAGGGCGGGGCCGGTGAATTTCTGTAGAATGGCTTGGGATGGCTTCACTCAATAAGTAACAGGCAAAAGCCAGGTTTTGTGTAATGTGGATGGGACATAAGACAATTGCTACCTTTGTTTCATGAAATTCGGAACCAAAGCCATCCATGCCGGGGTCGAGCCAGATCCCACGACCGGCGCCATTATGACGCCCATTTACCAAACCTCAACGTACGTACAGGAGTCGCCCGGCAAGCATAAGGGCTACGAGTATGCCCGAACCCAGAATCCTACGCGAACGGTGCTGCAAAATAACCTGGCGGCCCTTGAAAACGGCAAACATGGCATCTGCTATTCCTCGGGACTAGGTGCTACGGACGCTATACTGAAGCTGTTCAGGCCTGGGGACCAGATTATTGCCAGCAATGACCTCTACGGTGGCACGTACCGGATAATGGTGCGCGTATTTCAGGAGTTTGGCCTTAAATTCAAGTTCGTCGATTTGTCGGACCCGGGTAAACTGGAGGCCGCTCTCACACCCGACGATTTGTCGGGCCGAACAAAAATGGTGTGGATTGAAACGCCTACAAATCCCTTGCTTAGATTGGTTGACATAGCTGCTATCGCGGCTATCACCAAGTCGCACGGCATTCAACTTGTGGTAGACAATACTTTTGCCTCACCTTATCTGCAAAATCCGCTCGATCTCGGAGCCGACATAGTGCTGCACTCCGTCACGAAATACCTCGGTGGGCATTCCGACACGGTTATGGGAGCCATTATTCTGAACAACGACGAAACCGCCCAACGACTAACGTTTATTCAGAATGCCTGCGGAGCTGTGCCGGGACCACAAGATTGCTTTCTGGTCCTGCGTGGTATTAAAACCCTACACGTTCGTATGGAACGCCACTGTGAGAACACCCAGAAGGTGGCTCAGTACCTCCAGCAACACCCCAAAGTGAGCCAGGTGCATTATCCTGGTCTGGAGTCACACCCCGGTCACGAGCTGGCCAAGCGGCAAATGCGTGGCTTTGGTGGGATGCTATCGTTTGAATTAAGTGGAGACTCGATGCCCGAAGCCGTACGCGTTATGGAAAGCTTTAATGTCTTTTCATTGGCTGAGTCGTTGGGGGGTGTTGAGTCGTTATGTACACATCCTGCCAGCATGACCCATGCCAGTATTCCAAAAGAAGAACGCCAGAAGAACGGCCTGAAGGACACGCTTATCCGGCTTAGTGTTGGTATCGAAGACGTAGACGACCTGATACAGGACCTGGCGCAGGCAATTGGATAAATAACAAAACGCACTTTGAATGTTTAACAGAAGAGCCTGCAGCACTAACGCTGGCAGGCTCTTATCGTTTTGCTTTGAATTCACACTAAGAAGCGAACCGGCCAGCTGACGCCATTTCCTATCTAATTGATGGCAGAGTTGTCTCTATGCCAGCTTTTTATATTTAATACGTGTCGGGGTGGCATCGGTGCCTAATCGCTTGCGTCGGTTCTCCTCGTATTCGGAGAAGTTACCTTCAAACCAGTACACCTGCGAGTCGCCTTCGAAGGCCAGGATGTGCGTGGCGATGCGGTCCAGAAACCAGCGGTCGTGGCTAATGACAACGGCGCAGCCGGCAAAATTTTCTAGTCCTTCTTCCAACGCCCGCAACGTATTAACATCGAGGTCGTTGGTTGGCTCATCGAGCAGCAGCAGGTTGGCTCCTTCTTTGAGTATCATGGCTAAATGAACGCGGTTACGTTCCCCGCCTGACAGCGTTCCCACTTTCTTTTCCTGATCGGCTCCCGCAAAGTTAAACCGGCTTACATAGGCCCGGGCATTGGCCTGCTTGCCGCCCAGCATAATCCAGTCGTTGCCACCGGCAATGGTCTCATACACCGACTTATTGGGATCCAAACCGTCATGTTCCTGATCAACATAGGCCACTTTCACCGTCTCACCCACGTCAAATGTGCCGGCGTCAGGTTTGTCGCGGCCGGTAATAAGTTTAAATAGCGTCGTTTTGCCTGCTCCGTTCGGACCAATAATGCCCACAATGCCAGCGGGAGGCAGCCGAAAGCCCAGATGCTCGAACAGCAGCCGGTCGCCAAAGGCCTTCGCTACGTCGTCGGCTTCGATGACTTTTGCTCCCAGTCGCGGCCCGGATGGGATAAAGATTTCAAGTTTTTCGTCTTTCTGGCGCGTGTCTTCGTCCAGTAACTTTTCGTAGGCACCCAGCCTCGCTTTTGACTTGGCTTGTCGGGCCTTCGGTGCCATCCGAACCCACTCCAACTCGCGCTGAAGCGTTTTCTGACGTTTCGATTCCGTCTTTTCCTCTTTTGCCAGCCGGTTTGACTTCTGCTCGAGCCACGACGAATAATTACCTTTCCACGGGATGCCTTCGCCCCGGTCTAGCTCCAGAATCCAGCCCGCTACGTTGTCCAGGAAATAACGGTCGTGGGTTACGGCAATTACCGTACCTGCATATTGGCGCAGGTGCTCTTCAAGCCACAGCACCGATTCGGCATCAAGGTGGTTAGTTGGCTCGTCGAGCAGCAGTACGTCGGGTTGACGGATCAACAGTCGACACAGAGCTACCCGCCGTTTTTCGCCCCCGGACAGGTTGTCGATCAGAGCCTCAGTGGGTGGGCAACGCAGGGCGTCCATGGCGCGTTCAAGTCGTTGGTCGAGCTCCCAGCCGTTAAAATGGTCGATTTTCTCCTGCACTTCACCCTGACGGGCAATCAGCTTATCGAAATCAGCTTCGGGGTCGCCAAAAGCTTCGTTGATTTCTTCAAACTCTTTCAGCAGGTTTACCACTTCCTGAGCGCCTTCTTCAACGATTTCCCGAACACTGCGGCCGGGGGTAAACTGCGGCTCCTGTTCGAGCATACCAACCGAGTAGCCGGGGGAGAAAACGACCTCGCCGGTATAGTTTTTATCGATGCCTGCGATGATGCGCATGAGCGTCGATTTGCCGGAACCATTCAACCCCAGAACACCGATTTTAGCGCCGTAAAAGAAGGAAAGGTAGATGTTCTTTAGGATTTGTCGGTTAGGCGGAATATTTTTACTCACGCCCGCCATGGAGAATATTATGGTTTCCTGACTCATTAAATTCTGATAGATTTGTGGTTGGCAATTACCCCAAAATTAACCCACAGCGCAGCTTTAACCAAGAACATAGAATGGAAAACGCTTCACTGGTAGATGAATACGGTTACGTCAAAGACGGAAAGGTATTTTTGAGAGGCTACCTGAATTTTGAAGACCGCCAAATTGGCGAAGTCAAACGTACCGAGCAGGAAGCGCTCGATTATTTCAGGAATCGCTTTGTCATAGCTGAAAACAAAGTAAGTCAGTTAGAGCAAGACATTGAAGAAGCTCAAAATAAGGGGTCATATCTGACGAAGCTGGTTCAGCTCCGCAAAAAGCTGCTTAGTTTCGACGCGCTGGGCGATTTTCCACCCCTGCTCGAACGCCTGGATACACAGGAAGATATTCTGTCGGGTCTGATTTCAGTTAACCAGCTCAAAAACCTCGAAATTAAACGGGCCCTGATCAAAGAGGCTGAAGCCATTGCCGACAGCACTGAATGGCGCGAAACGGCCGATGCGCTTCAGGAGATCAAAATGAAATGGATCAAAACCGGCCCGGTAGACAAGATGGTCGAGGCCGAAGTTGAAGGTCGGTTTCAGGAACTGCTGGATGGGTTCTTCACGCGTCGGCGTGAGTTTTTCAATGAACAGAACAAGATTATTCAGGAGCGACTGGATAAGTACGAAGAGTTAATTCGGCTGGCATTCAGGGCTAACCGGCTTGGCGACCTGGATGCGGCTTTTCAGGAAGTTCGGCGGCTCAACAATGCCTGGAAGCAGGTTGGCGAAGTACCCATCAAGAAGAGCGCAAAGCTGTATAAATCGTTTAAGAAAGCAACAACAACATTCTATGCTAAATACAACGAGGCTAAAGGGATTGTCATCGTGCCGAAACTCGACCCGCGCATTGAGCAGCAGATGAAGATGGCCGACGAAGCGGAGAAACTATCCAAACCGGCCGATATTTTTGCGGCAGCGGAGCGAGCCAAAGTCCTGCTCAATAGCTGGAAAG
>JAQBNX010000023.1 GCA_028288385.1 Spirosoma sp. | reverse complement strand
ACATTCAAATTCGGCAGGGTCAATTGACGGTTGCCAACAGCGATCTGCAATTACGTCAGGCCCGACTCAATCAGTTACCAACGGCCGTTTTTCAGGGTAATCAATCCGTTAACGGGGGACGTAGTATCAATCCGCAGGATAATACCTTCGTCCAGCAAACCATTAATTCCAGCAGTTTTCAGCTGAACTCGTCAGCCACCTTATATAATGGCGGGGTGCTGAAAAGTACCATCCGGCAAAATGAGATTGCGCTACAGGCGGGTCAGCAGGAGTTAAATGCTACTCAAAACAACGTATCGCTGACGGTTGCCCAAAATTACCTTAACGTACTAACAGGTACCGAGCAGTTGGCAGTGGCGCAACGGCAGGCCGACGTAACAAGGGCGCAACTCGACCGGACCCAGAAACTGGTCAATGCCGGCTCGGTGCCCGAAGCAAACCTGTATGAACTTCGGGCTACGCTAGCCAGCAATGAACTGGATATCGTAAACGCGCAAAATACGCTTGACCTGGCTAAAGTTTCACTGCTTCAGGCCATGAACGTGCCTATCAATCAGGAGTTTGAGGTTGAACCGATAAACGTTCCCGATCCGAGCCTGAATCCCTATGATGCCAATGTACAGCAGCTCTTCGACGTAGCGTCAAGCAATTTACCAGAAATTAAAGGCGCTGATCTGCGCGTTAAGAGTGCTACATTGGGCGTTCAGGTCGCCAAAGGTGGGCTTTACCCTACATTATCATTAAATGGCAATTTGAGTACCATTTATTCCAGTGCCGCCCGCATACCGGTACCCAACGGACAGACTACCCAACAAACGATTGGTTTTGTTACAGACCCGGTAACAGGAACCCAGATTCCAATTAACGCGTCGGTACCAGGCTATGACCGCACGGGAATCTCCTATGGTAATCAGCTAAATAACAATTTTAGCCAGTCGGTTTCACTGTTTTTGCGGGTTCCAATTTTTCAGGGAAATCTGTCGCGTAACCGCATTACAACGGCTAAAATACAGCAGCAAAACGCCGAATTAGTGGCCTTGAATACCCGACTAACGTTACGTCAGCAGATCGAAACGGCCTACACAAACGTCAGGGCCGGGGCCAATCGCTACAGGGCCACGCAGGCGCAGGTAGCCTCGCTTGAGCGGGCATTTCAGGCCGCCGAAAGTCGGTTGAATGCCGGAGCTATCAATGCGACCGATTACAGCATCGCTAAAACAAATCTTGATCGGGCGCGGGCCAGTTTAATACAGGCGAAATATGACTACGTGTTTCGTACCAAGATTTTAGATTATTATCAAAATAAACCGCTTAGCTTTAATTAGTGAAAAGGAGAATTGGCCTGCCAAAGCGGAATAGCTAGTTTTGTGTTGATTCGTATTCACTGGTTTACTACCGTAACGGACACTTTGTCGCTAATTCTTAACCATGAAAAAGAAGTCAAACCGCATCTGGTGGATACTGGGTGCAATCGCCGTTCTGCTTATTGGAGGGCTGGTGGCAGCCAAACAAACTGGTTTGATTGGCAAACCAAAATCGACCGAAGTGGATTTTGCCCTCGTCAAGCGCACTGACATCACTGAGCGGGTAACGGCATCGGGGCGTGTTCAGCCACAGGTAGAAGTTAAAATCAGCCCCGACGTATCGGGTGAAATCATTGGTTTGTACGTCAACGAGGGCGATCCTGTAAAAGCAGGGCAGTTGCTCCTCAGAATCCGGCCCGATAACTACGAATCGCTTCTATCGCGGGCGCAGGCGACCGTCAACTCGAGCCGGGCACAGTATGAACAGTCGAAGGCAACCGTTTCGCAGGCCGAAGCGCGGCTGATCCGGGCCAAAGCCGACTACGAGCGCAACCGGAAACTGCTGGCCGATAAAGTAATTTCAACGGCCGATTTTGAAACCAGCGAAGCGAATTACAACGTAGCGAAGCAGGAGGTTGAAGCGGCCCGGGCCAACGTACGGGCGGCTCAGTTCAACATCCAGAGTTCGCGGGCGGGCCTGCGCGACGCCAGCGAAAACCTGCGTAAGACCACGATTTATGCACCGGTTAGTGGAACGGTTTCTAAACTGAACGTCGAACTGGGCGAGCGCGTCGTGGGTACGTCGCAGATGGCCGGTACGGAGATTATGCGTATCGCTAATCTGCAAAACATGGAAGTACGCGTTAACGTCAATGAAAATGACATTGTCCGGGCCAACCTGGGCGACACGGCCGATATTGAAGTCGATTCGTACACAACGGCAGGGCGCAAGTTTAAAGGAATTGTCTATGAAATTGCCAATACAGCCAACGGTCTTACGAGTTCATCGGGGGCAGCAGCGGCCATCTCAGCCGACGCCGTAACGGAATTTGAGGTAAAAGTAAAAATACTGAACAACTCCTACGCCGATTTGCTAGCCCAGAAAGGAACGAAAGGTTATCCGTTTAAGCCGGGCATGACGGCCTCGGTTGAGATTATAACCGACCGTAAGACGGGCGTATTGGCCGTGCCTATTGCCGCTGTTACAACGCGCGGAACCCAAACAGACGTTCCCGAAACCACAGACCGCCCAAACGGTACGGTCGACGAAAAGCCTGCCAATCAGATCGAAAAGAAAGAAAAGGTTAAAGAGATTGTGTTTGTCAACGTAGGTGGCAAGGCTGTTCAGCGCGAAGTAAAAACCGGCATTAGCGATTTCGAAAATATTCAGATCGTTTCAGGACTCAAGCCGGGGGAACAGATTATTTCAGGACCGTTTATTGCCGTTTCAAAGCGACTAAAAGACGGTGAACTGGTGGTGAAGCGTGACCCGACCAAAGCTAAAAAGAAAGCAGAAGAGAAAGAGGAAGAGTAAAGAGACGTAATGGTTTGGCTGGCTAACCAGAAGCCAAGCCTTTTGCCCACGGGAGTATGACCGATGGTTCGTTGCTGAGGCCACCAGCCGCCCAAATTGTGCTGCTCATACAAGAAAATGGGCTGTGGTGACTGGCTCTACGTTACGTGTTGTCGCGCGGGTGTCCGAACGGTCGTTGTTGCATCCGCGCAGGAAATAGAATAGTGCTGCTACGACCAGGGCTACTAGTAGCCACGGTAACCATCGATTGCTGCTGCCCGACGTATGAGTACTGTCAAAGGCTGGAATTCCCGCTACGGGTAGGTCGGCCGGAGGAGTCGCTACAGGCGCAACGCGCGAAGCAATTGGGCCCGATTCCATATCAGCCAGTTGACTGCCAAGATTGCCTGGTTTTGCCATACCCGGAAGATTGCCTAACAATGACCCCAGTCCCGATGGCATGGCTGCCTGCACGTAATTGGTTTGACTGCTCAGTAAACTGCCCACCTCCGCCTGCCCTTTTCCACCCGCAAATAATTGTTTTCCCAGCACACCCAGCAGTACCGTTCCCGCTAAACTCATCACCGATAAGGCCGACGTTTGTTTTATTCCGCTTTCGGCAGACAACGCACTGGCTATGGCATCCGATTGGTTGCCGAACAAGCTTGCTATTATCCCCGAACCCATGGACAGGAAGCGGCTCTTCAGGTCGCTGTTACCATCAAACAGGCTGCTTAACTGACTAATTGCTCCATCCTCCGGCTTAATGATTTCTCCGGCTGCCCGGTTGGGAACCGTCACCTCTGCAACCATGTCCATAACACTTGCCTGGCCGCCGGGTTCAGTCGCCTTGTGAATGAGTCCGCCCAGTATGGCTGGCAGTGCTCCGTTAAGGGCTGTCTGGGTATCTTGTTGATCTTCGCCAAGCGTCGTGCTGATCTGGTCAACGACATCGCTGCTGAGATAGCCCTTCGCTAACTCCAATAAGTTCATCTCCATCGTGTTGATGTTTAAAGGATGAAAAAAGGTATGTGAACGAACAATCTCTAAAGCAGCATAAAAAGACGGACTAATAAAATTTTTGAGAAGAAAAGTGAGTGTGCGACGGTTTTTCAGTAAGCACCGGAAGTAAACTCAGTGAGTTTTGTTGCCAACTTAGTCTGATCAGCAAGGGCTGGCCCTTTGGTTGTTCATAAACTGAATCCGGCCGGTTTGGCAAACAGCGTATCGTGTTAATACCAAACAACTGGTAATTATAAACCCCGGCAGATATACAGTGTTGATTAACACTGTATACCTGCCGGGGTTTATAGAAATACGCTGGATAACGTAAGTATGCTTATACAGCCGTGAGCCTAAAATTGCACGGGCAAACCCGTCTTCGTCGATTCATAAATAGCTTCAAAAAGGGCAACTACCCGGCGGCCATCTTCGCCCGTCACCATTGGTGCTCGGCCTTCCCGCAGGGCATCGCGGAAGTCGGCAATCTGTAGGCTAAAGAAGTACGTAATGGCGTCAATTTGGTTAAAAAATGCCGTGTCATCGGCAATGAACTGTGGCAGCAGGTTTTCTTCTCCCGGTACGCTCCAGATATCATTGACGGGTGGTTCTGTAATACCCGTCCGCCCGGCAATGAACATGGAGCCGCCATCGGTCTGAACGCCCACCGATGCTCCGTTTTGTCCATGAACATGCACTTTTCCAAACAGACCCGGTTTTTGACTGTTGCTGACGATCAGGTTACCTAAACCGCCATTTTTGAACCGGACAATGGCTACTGCGCTGTCATCTACTTCAATGTATGGGTGGTTTACGTTGGCCCAGATGCCGAATACTGATTCCATTTCCCCCATGTACCACAGCAGCAGATCGAGTTGGTGAGGAGCCTGATTGACCAGTACACCACCACCTTCACCAGCCCATGTTCCCCGCCAGGGGTCGCTCTGGTAGTAGGGTTCATCGCGCCAGCCAAGCATTTGAATGGTGCCCAGCACGGGTGTTCCAATCTTGCCCTCGTCAATGGCTTTTCGAATACGCATTGAAGGCGCATAAAACCGTCGTTGACTCACCGTGCCCAGGTGCCGACCGTTACGTTGTGCTGCTTCGATCATGGCGTCGCAGTCGGCGAGCGACGCGGCCAGGGGCTTTTCGACCAGGACGTTCGACCCGGCATCCAGAGCGGCTACAGTTGGTTCGCGGTGGGCAGGATGAGGGGTGCAAACAATGCAAAGGTCAACGTTCTCCCGTTTGACCATCTCATCGATATCGCTGTAAGGGGGGATATTATACTGTCTGGCGAAGTCCTCAGCTTTCTGATACGTGCGGCCATATACGGCTACCAGCGTTGTGTCGGGTGTTTGCAAAACGGCTTTGGCGTGGAGGTGAGCAACTTTGCCAGGGCCAATAATGGCGATGCGAAGGGGGTTAGCGGGCATGTGTTATCGATTGGTTACCCACTCTAATGGATAATTAGCGGCTCATCTACTCTACATTCAACCTGCACCTTAGCACAGGTACGATTAAGATAGATGCAGCACTTTGACGAGCAGGTCGGCCCGGCCCATTTTAGTGGGCTTATCCGAA
>JAQBNX010000694.1 GCA_028288385.1 Spirosoma sp. | reverse complement strand
TTATCTGACAAAAACCGATACCAGCGATTAAACCCCTATTGAGCCTGGCTGTCAAACCTCTGATACCACCTAGCTAGATTACCAATAACTCGTGTGGCTTGCCTACACACAGACAATGAACAACAAGCATCCATTCCGGCTCGACGAACTTCCACCCGAACACCCCCTCCGGCAGCAGCCGTTTACCGTGCCGGATGGTTATTTCGATCAGTTGCCCACCAGGGTACAGGCTCGTATGACACGCCGGGCCAAACCCGCTTTTTCCATTAGCTGGTCGTGGCAGCGAACGGCGGCTTCGCTGGCGGGAGCCAGCCTGATTGCCGTGCTGATCTGGCAAACTCTGCCCCAACGCCAGGAATCCTTGGGCAGTGAGGCTCTGACCGGTGTGAGTGATGAAGTAATAGCGGCCTATCTGGACGACCAGGGCGTTGATGCGCATGAACTGGCCGATAGTCAGCAACTGCACCAGTCATTAGGCAGTGACACCACGGCTATTCAGTATCTTGATGTGAAACCGGCTGACATCCAGACCCTGATTGAGGAACAGACCGCGTTGGAAACCCAGCAAACAGGCTCCTGATTATTAGCATAGTTAATACTACACAAATGAAAAACGTATGGATTGGCTGGCTGATCGTGTTGACCTTGACGGCTCACGCAGCCGGAGCACAAAACGACCCAAATGGACGTCAGCGTATTGAATCGGCAAAGATTGGTATGATTACCAACCGGCTGAACCTAACGCCTGATCAGGCTCCACAGTTTTGGGCTATTTACAACGAATATAATGGCAAAAAACAGGAGTTGAACCGGCGGGTTCGGCAACTGAACAACGACCCGTCGCGCAGCAGCCTCAACAACGACCAGTTGATGAACGGTCTGCGGGAGGTGAATGCAACCAAGCAGAAACTAGCCGATCTCGATGATGAGTACATGAGCCGGTTTTTGAAGGTCATTTCACCGGCCCAACTGGCTGAGTTGTATAAAACGGAGCAGGTATTCAATAAAATGCTACTGCAAAAATTAAATGGTCAGAGCAATTGACGCTTAAACTTTTACAGTACTAAATGTAGACAGAGCAGGGAGACAGACTATCATTCCGCCCTGATTTTAGAGCCCATACATCGGTAAGATATGCCTGATGGATATATAAAGAGCCCTCCTTTGCCAATGAGCAAAGGAGGGCTCTTTATATATCCATCAGGCATAAAACTCACGTATTATAACAGTCAGGGAACGTCAATAACATTATAAAGCTGATTAAACAGCAGTTTGAACGTATTATGCGGCTGTGCCCGGAATGTAATCTCTGGTCCAAAAGCAAACAGTCGGCCAGCGCCAACCGGCGCTTCAAAAGCCGCTACGCCATCTCGTAAATACGACTGTCCCCAGGCCCAACCACTCCGCAAAGGCTTGTTGGTGGCAAACCAGGCCAACGGCTTCACTTTTCCACTGGCAATGGCGTCAGGGGTCAGCCTAAATACCGGACTGGCGTCAAAATACACGTCGCTTTGGGTATTCATGCCCCAGGTAGCCTGTTGGGTGGAGTCGAGAGTTATGCGCAGAATACTGCCTGGTATGTAATACTTCTCAGCAGGAAGGGGCTTTTCCTGTCCCGTATTCGTCATCTCGACCAGGGCATTACGAACCGGTAGCCCGAGGTGATAGGCCAGGTTCGTGCTGCTGCCAATGGTGACAACCCGGCCGCCGGCCTCCAGAAACTGTTTTATTTGTGGAATGGATTTGTCGGCGGTAAGTTTACCCAATTGCGGCCGGTATTCGGCGGGCAGTTCTTCTGCTTTAGGCTCTTTGGGTGTAAAACCATCGTTCTCGCCAGACTGGGAAGCGCCACCGAGCGCCGGAATAGCCCGCGTGACAAACACAAGCACATCAAACTTTTTGCGCAGATCTCCTGCATCTACTTCGGCCACGTAGACCGGTTTCGTGGAAAAGTGATACTGCTCCATCAGCCAGCGTACCCAACCCGACGGCATCGATCCCCCATAGCTATCCCATAGGCCCACTCGCACGGGCGTTACGCGAGCCGCTTTCGCTGGCCGTCTGGCCAAACCTGCTACAGACACTCCCTGCTCTTTAGCGGCTGTTTCCAGCACGATTTTGGCCTTCGCCGATGTGGGTACGAAGAAACCGCCCGACGCTAGTTTATCGGTACCTTCAGGCAGACGGTATACTTCAACCCCCGACTTGAGCAGGTCGTTTACAACGGCAAAACTGTTATTGACCTGGCCACTGAAGACATAACCGGCTGCACCCGCATTGGCAACTACTCCTACCGGGGTCTGCAATTCGCCATAAGGGATTCGTTTGAAAGGTCCGTTAAAATCAGCTAACAGTCGGTCGAAGCGGACACCCATCTGGTAGGCCAGTGTCCAGCCGGCAGCGTCGTAGGGCCTAATCGGTGGCCCACCAGGATACATAAAATCATTGGGATGATCCTGAGCCTCGAACATGTCGAGCAGGTGCGGTCGGAAGGCCTGGTTGGTCTTCACAATGTAGGAACCAGCCGGATAGGACTTACCCCCAACGTTGAATCCGACCGTAGCCTGCTGCACTAAAATACCGGTTTTGATGAGCGTATTCACAAACTTTACGGCTGTTGGCCAGTCCGTCTGGTTCGCCGGAATTATATACCCACGCGGGTCACGCTGAGATGAATCCTGCAGCACCGTATTGAAGTAGTTAGCTGGTATGCCGTCCCCGCGTGGACTCTCACTGGCTGATACTACTACCGTCGTTGTGCCGGTGGTGCTGCTCATGCTGGTCGGGGGCGTTTTTTTCAGGTTAGCCTGATAGGTGGTGTTGATCGATTCAATCCGTTTGGGAGATAGCGTCCAGTAGTCGCTGCTGCCCCGGTCAATGGAGTTTTTACCCATGTGATAGATGTTGTACAGCAGTTGGTCGCGGTGGCGGGCGGCATAGTCGAGAATGGCATAATTGAGCGATAGCGAGTAATCGATTGACTGCCGGAAATGCCATTTCTGAGGTGTTACGGGATAAGGCGTTGCTCCGTTCGGAATAAGCCGATTGGGCACGAGGGGAATATCTTCTGGAGTGGGGCCACCTATGATTTCGGTTAGCAGGCCAATCATGTTGTGAAAGTGAGTCGTGGTGCGCAGGCCCCCGTTGTACCAGGTAGAATATACGGAGCCCCCAAGCCGGGTATAACCCGGTTTGTTTTCGCTGTTCAGCCGGTTAATCATAGCGGCACCGAGCGCATCAATACCCGTGATCATCAGGGGATCGAATACGTAGTTAAACGGATCCCGGTAAGGTGGCCCGGCCAGCACAGATCCCGCTGGCCCGCGCTGGTGGTGATTGTACATGATCTGCGGAATCCATTCGACAAACAGCTGGCGGCCTAAGTTTTGGGTTTCCTTTAAATTCATGATAAAAAAGTCGCGGTTGTTATCATGACCTGCGTATTTCTCATACAGGCGGGGCAGATTGTCGAGCGACCGTTTTTCGGGGTTGGGTTCCCGCATGTACCAGTTGGAGACCAGTTCCTGACCATCGGGGTTGGCATGAACCAGCAGTATGATTACGTTGTCCAGAATCCGGCGGGTTTCAGGGTCCGTACGCGTCACTAGCTGCCAAGCCGTTTCGATGAGCTGCATGGTCCCGACGGTCTCAGTCGCGTGCAGCCCGCCATCAATCCAGACAACCGCTTTGCCTTCGTCGGACAGCGCACGGGCCTGCTCTTCCGTCAATCCTTCGGCGCGGGCCAGTTGCTGAGAGATCTGCTTGTAGCGGTCCAGCTTTTTCAGGTTTTCGGACGATGATACAATCAGCATAAACTGACGGCGTCCTTCTTCGGTAGGGCCAATGTCCACGAGCTTTGTACGGTCTGACTGGGCCAGCTTTTTAAAATATGCTTCGGTCTGGCTGAAGGTCGCGAGCTGATAATCGTCGCCGATGTTAAAGCCAAAATGATCTTTAGGCGACGGCACAGGCTGCCCAAGTGTTACATGCCATACCAGCAGTAGCAAAAATGGACGTAACAGTTTAAACATCGTTTGGTAGGTAATAGCGTTAACGGCAAAACAATGGGTTCGCTGGCTGAAGGTAATGAGATACTTACCATATTCAGCCTGCGAACCCAATTCAATACTACCCTAATGAAACGTTAAGCTACTGGTTACTGCCAGTGTTAATACCGTACTACCTTAAAGTGGGAGATGCCGCCATCGAACCGGATGGTCATTTTTTTGGTCGAAGTATTGTAGCCGGGGCTGACGAACTCACCCCCACCCATGTCTGTAAAATCGTCCAGTTGTTCCAGGTTCAAGGCTCCGTCTTTCTTGATACGGCAGCCGACTTCCTTGGGAACCCGTACGGTTACGGAAGCCGCTCCTACGTCTAGTTTCACGTCCGATGCATCGGCTTTTGACCCTAGTTTCAGATCGAGTTCAGCAGCGCCAGCAGCTAGCTTCAGGCTTCTGATCGCGTAGGCACTAAGGTCCAGATCTCCCTGCCCCGCACCCAGGGCTATGTCCATTGTCCAGACTGGTTTGGCATTGAGATGAACGTCGACGCGATTCTCAAAATCACCATCAGCCAGGTTTACCTCCTGGTTTTCTTCGGTTGGCTTTAGTTCGATCGTCGGGATGTGCGTCGTGGCGTCGCGGTCGACCGACATCGAGTAACTGCCAACGCTCTGTTTCGTATCGGCTTTGATGAGTTCGGACGATGGGTTGCTGATGATGAACCGGCCCGCACCACCCGACAGTTTCAGCACGGCTTCGCGGGTATCGGCGTCCATCGACTCAGCAAAAGTACTGGTCTGCACCTTATCGGTATCACTCCGGCGCTTCCGTTCCGAGTGGTAGGCGTTATCGGTATCCTCTTCATCGTTCGAGTCGTTGTCATTATTGTCGTCATCGTCGTCATCCTCCTCATCCCTATCGTCCTGATGCCACCGCATTCCAAAACGGTCGCGATCACGGTTGTGGGCAAAGAACCCAAATAAGGTAGTTGGAATGGCAACGGCCAGCATGATGGTCGTGATGAAAGCAGCACTGTGCCGGCGACGTTCCAGAATCATGTTGATTCCAGCTAGAATCAGCAACACGGGCCACAGGTTCACCAGTGAGTGCCAGTCTACGTCTAACCAGCCCGCCCGCCGGGCCAGAAACAAGACCCCAAACGTAAGCAGAAATATACCCCAGAATAATCCGTTTCGGCGTTGCATGATTAAAGTGGATTATTGGGATTGTTCAGGTCGTTGGGTGTGTTGGAGTTATTCTGATCGAAAGGCGTCCTGATTCGATCGCGAAAGATCAGCCACAAGCCAAAGGCAATCAGAATAAACGGCCACAGGTCACCAAAGTCGATGTCGAAATAGCGGTCTATGAGGAACATGACGCCAAGCAGAATTAGAATGGCTCCGCCAATAAGATTTCGGTCGGGTGATGCCGGCTGGTTCGGGTTGTAAGGATTCATAGAGAAAACAGGGTTTGAATACACGGTTAATTGGTTGACAGAAGCACCAAAAGGCTGCTTTGGCATGGCAATCCACAAGATAGCGTAAATCAGCAACGCGGGAAAACCCGGCAGTGGAATGCCAATCAAAAAAATCAGTCGCACTACCGTGCGATTTAATCCGAAATACTGGGCTAAGCCCGCACATACGCCCGCAATCATGGATTCGTCGGAGATACGCTCTAATCGTCTGTTCATGGCTTCTTGAGTCTAAAACCATAACAAACGTAGCAGATTGCTTTATGCTGTGGAAACAGAACTGGACAGATGGACGCGGCTATTGATGGAAGTGTGTTTTCAATGATAGTAGGTTATACACAGTAGCCCATAAGCCAGACCGGTCTGCTACAAACGATGAATGAACGTAATGAACACAGATTACAGTTGGCTTTCGGCTGCCAACGGCTCACTCCTCCTCAATAGCTTCCAGAATATCCATTAACTCGCCAAACTCTTTGTTTCCGGGCTGCTCCTCGTGGCCACCGCTAAGTGCGATTCCCCGCACGGGTAGACTGGTCAGCAGCTCGTGGACATTGGCAGCCGAGATACCCATACCGAGTAATACCGGGTAGCGGCCTGCCAGGCGCTGGAGTGTAGTTTTGAGGTCATCGTCGAGATGAAGCGGGCTGTTGCTTTCGAGCACTACGTATTCCGCCCCGGCTGAACCGGCTTGAAACAACGTATCGAGCTGGTCGAGCGTCAGTCGGGACAGGTCAACTCGGAGTATCAGCCGAAGACCGTCGGGGCTTTTCCCAAACGTACTGAGATACGGCAGCATGGCCGCTTCCTCCACCTGCAACAAGTCGGGCTGATAGCTATCGAGCATCTCTTCAATCGTGTCTGTATCGGTCGATGTGGTTTCGCCCACAATCAGCACACCCGCTACCCACGCCCTTATTTCCGAGAATTTTGTCGGATCGACGTAGTAGGGCGAATCGGCGTCCATTGAGAAGCCAAGCATATCCACCCCCATACCGGCGCAGTAGCGGGCATCGCTCAGGTTAGTAACGTTGGAAATTTTGACGAGGGTTTTCAGCGCCATGAGTTTAGTGACCAGCCAGCAATAGTCAGGCCTGATTGGTATAACCACGAAGGTACGGGGAAGCCGCGAATTCTCTTAGACCTGCGCCCGCACCAACTTGTTCGACATCGGACAGTAGGTGTACGATTTCGGACGGTTTCTCACAGCTAAAAGTCTCTTGTTAAGCAGTATGGAGCTGTTCATCTTATTGGCCCTTAATTTGTTCTACAAATATTGATTATACCCGATGCGTATGAAACGAATGTATTTAGGCGAGTTTGAAGAAGTGGTTCTGCTCACCGTAGCGGTGCTGCACGCGGGTGCTTACGGCGTAGCTATTACCGATGAGCTGGACCGGCAAACGGGCCGCTCGGTGAGCATAAGCGCAGTTCACGCGGCCCTGCATCGCTTACAGGAAAAAGGAATGCTGACCTCGCACATGGGCGAAGCCACCGCCGAACGGGGTGGGCGCCGGAAGCGCCTGTTTGCCGTAACAGTTCTGGGAAGCCGCACCCTGCACGATATTCGGGCCGTGCGCGACCAGTTGTGGAACGCCATTTCGCCACAGACCCTTCCCGCCTTTAGCTTATGACCCCTACCCCACCCCGCTGGGCCGACCGCCTGCTCGAATGGTTCTGTGCGCCACACTTACTGGAAGAAGTGCAGGGCGACCTGTTCGAGCGTTTTCAGCACGATGTTCAGCGGTTTAGCTCCCAAAAAGCCCGACAGCAGTACGTACGGGGCGTACTGGGTTTTCTCATTCCCCGCCGGGGACAGCACCGGGCGGGCCTACCCGCCGATCTATATCCTAAACCTGATTTAACCGATATGCTCCAGAATTTCGTCAACATCTCCCTGCGCAACCTGTGGCGCAACCGTCGGATCACCGCCGTCAACATAGCAGGCTTGTCTGTTGGGCTGGCCGGTGGCATCATGCTATTTCTGCTGGTTACGTATCTGTTTAGTTTCGACCGCTACCACGCGAACGCCGACCGGTCGTACTGGATCGTGACGGATGTTCACCACGAAACTGTTCAGCCCACCGACGCTACACCCCGGCCGCTGGGGGAGGTACTACGTCGGGATTATCCGTTCGTGGAAAGCGCCGTTCGGCTCGACAATATTTTCGGCCGGGTTATTAGCGTTCCGGACGGGAAAGGACGTTTCCTGAAAAAATTTGAGGAGTCGCGAAACCTGTGTTTTACCGAACCACAGTTTTTTGACGTGTTCGATACCCAATGGCTGGACGGCAATAAGAAAACCGCCCTGATAGAACCCAACACGGTCGTCCTGTCGGAGCGATACGCGCACAAATACTTTGGCCATGCGAATCCGATGGGTCGCGTCCTGCGCTTCGATAACAAGACCGACTTGACCGTTACGGGCCTGATCAGAAACCTGCCCTCGAACACCAAACTACGCTATGACGCCTTGATTTCCTATGCGACTGTGCCGGTTGTGCTGGGAGAAGGAGGTAGCCGCGAGATGCAGTCCTGGGGAAATATTGGTTCAATGTGCTTTCTAACCCTGCGCGAAGGCACTCCCTTCATGCAGCTATTAAACGCGTTTCCGGCCATTCAGAAAAAGTACCTGAATGCCGAGCAAGCCAAAACACTCGAATTCTGCGCTATTCCCCTCGGCGAACTCGACCACGATCCAGTGCATGGCGGCCGGACTCCCCGGCCTATTCTCTACTCCCTGATTATTGTGGGGCTGGCCCTGGTCGTAGCGCCTGTATCAACTTCATCAACCTCGCTACGGCTCAGGCACTGAAACGGGCAAAAGAGGTGGGTGTGCGGAAAGCAATGGGTAGTTCGCGCCGACTGCTCATTGGCCAGTTCCTGACTGAAACAGCCCTGATTGTCGTTGCTGCGGTTGTGGTGGCCTTGCTGTTGGTGCAGTTAGGACTGCCGATGTTAAACGATGCGCTGTCAATTATCGGGGCCGATTTGTCGCTTCTCAACCTGTTTCAGTCCGGTGCCCTCGGCTGGTTTGGGTCTCTGCTACTCGGTGTAATACTGCTGGCCGGCTTGTACCCGTCGTTTGTGCTGGCCCGATTTAACCCTGTGGCGGCCTTACGGGGTCGACTGACTACCCAGCAGGTGGGCAGCGTCAACGTTCGGCGGGGGCTGGTGGTCATCCAGTTTTTCATCACCCAACTGTTCATCATTGGCGTTCTGGTGATGATGAGACAGTTGCAGTATATGAAGCAGGCAGACCTCGGCTTCGCCAAAGAAGCGATCCTGACCATACCCGTCCCGACGGCCAATCAACTCAGCCAGCAAACCCTGCGCGAACGCTTAGCGGCCGTACCGGGTGTAGAACAGGTTGCGTTAGGAGCCGAACCACCCGCTTCGCATCCACGACCAGGCGTTACGTTCTCGTTCGACAGCCATACCAAACCCGAACCATTTACTGCCCGAGTCAAGGTAGGCGATATGAATTTTGTGCCCGTGTTTGGACTGCGGTTGCTGGCCGGGCGGAATTTTCGGTCCAACGACACGACGCAAGCCGAAGTTCTCGTCAATGAGACGATGGTGAAACAACTGGGGATTCGCCAGCCAGCAGCAATCCTGGGAAAGAGGATGACTGTCTGGGGTAGCGACAAAACCATTGTGGGCGTGCTCCGCGATTTCCATACAGACGAACTACGGGCACCTATTCAGCCCGCGATTCTGCTGAACGAGCACCGCGAAAACCACCTCGCTGCGCTGAAGATCAACCCGGCCGATCTGGCAGCCACCATGAAACGCGTTGAAGCCGCCTGGAACACGCAATTCCCCGAAGCTGTTTATTCCGCTACGTTTGTCGACGCCTTGCTGGCTGAATTTTATATAACTGAGCGTATCTTATTGGGACTGGCACAAGTGTTTTCCCTGCTGGCTATCCTGATCGGGTGCTTAGGTTTATACGGACTAGTGGCGTTCATGGCGGAGCAACGCATGAAAGAAATAGGCGTCAGAAAGGTGTTAGGGGCCAGTTCAGGGCAACTACTTTGGCTGTTTGGCCGCGAGTTCAGCCGCCTTATCGTCATCGGGTTTGTGCTGGCTGCACCCGTAGGCTGGTTTCTGATGAGTGGCTGGCTGCAGGGCTATGCCTACCGCATCAGTTTGGGTTGGTGGGTATTTGCACTAACGCTGGCTTCGGTCGCACTCATCACAGTACTAACGGTTTCTTATGAATCGTTAAAAGCCGCGCTGATGAATCCGGCAAATAGTTTACGTAGTGAGTAAGGGGCAGACCGGTAGTGAATCGTCCTAGATATACTATACCATTGCCTTCACTGACCGGAAACCAAAACCGTTGTTTTGGGTGTTGGGTGTAAAGTCGGTAGGTTTACCGGACCATTAATCGGAGGGCTTTGAACCCTCGCAGATCGCCGTTTCGACGGATCGTATAATGAGCAAACACGGACGTATTCTGGTCGCCATGAGTGGCGGCATCGACTCGTCGCTGGCAGCTGTCATGCTGCACGAACAAGGCTACGAAGTTATTGGCATGACCATGAAAACATGGGATTATGCTTCCTCGGGTGGGACTAAAAAGGAAACCGGCTGCTGTAGTCTCGACAGCATCAACGACGCCCGCAACATTGCCGTTGAACTCGGCTTCCCGCACTACATTCTCGACATTCGCGAAGAGTTCGGCGACGCCGTTATTAATCACTTTACAGGCGAATACCTCGAAGGCCGGACACCCAATCCCTGCGTGATGTGCAACACCCATATCAAATGGGATGCACTGCTCCGCCGGGCCGGCCGGCTCGACTGCGAGTCCATTGCAACAGGTCACTACGCCCATATCCGCCAAGAGAATGGGAGATACATTATTTCAAAAGGTGTTGATACGCTTAAAGACCAATCCTATGTCTTATGGGGCGTGTCGCAGGAAAGCCTGAGCCGGACAAAACTACCGCTGGGGCATCTGCGAAAATCGGAGATTCGGGATATGGCCACCGACCGCGGGTTCATGGAACTCGTCACAAAATCGGAATCTTACGAAATCTGTTTCGTACCTGACAACGATTATCGGGGTTTCCTGAAACGGCGCATTCCGGGTCTGGAAACTGAGGTGGCTGGTGGCAACTTCATCCACGAGAGCACGGGGAAAATTCTGGGCAAACATGAGGGCTACCCATTCTACACGATTGGTCAGCGGAAAGGCCTGGGTATGGCTTTTGGGCAACCCATGTTCGTGACCGAGATTCGCAAAGAAACTAATGAGGTGGTGCTTGGTGTGGATAAAGACCTGTTCCGGGACGGTATGGTGGTGAGCAAACTGAATTTGCAAAAATACCCGGCCATCAGCAGACCGATGGAAAC
>JAQBNX010000690.1 GCA_028288385.1 Spirosoma sp. | reverse complement strand
AAATGATTACATGATCAATCTGAAAGCAGAAATGCAAATCCGCAGCCTGAATCAAAAGATAGATTTATTGTTGGAAGAGGAAATCAAAACACTCTTCGAAACGCAACAGAAGCAGTTCGTTTTGCTTCAGGCGATAAATGATAAACTTGACAATCAGCTTCTTAAGCAGAAAGGGTTGTTGCCTGTGACCCAAATGTAGCCCGCTGTTACTTGTCCGGAGAAAAGGATTAGCCGACAACCGTGGGAATGGCAGGGAATGGGTCAATGATGGATTTCGTCAGGGCCGGTTTACGACTATTATCCCGCTGCCGGATGAATAACTTCTGAAGCTCGACCGCCCAGAAGACTAGGCTCGACACGGCTACTGTGATGCCCAGTTCGGACCAAGTTAAGGGGTGGGTATTAAAAAGATCGTTGAAAAAAGGCGTGTAAATAATCATCCCCTGTAAGAGAACGGTTAGCGTGATGGCGGCCAGCATGGGTTTGTTGGTTAGCAGGCCCATACTAAGCACCGACGACCGCCGGGAACGAATGGCGATGGCGTTACCCAATTGAGCCAAACACAGCACCGTAAACGTCAGGGTTTGCCAGTGGGGAAAGCCCTGCTGGATCGCCCAGGCTTCCATACCGATGGTGACAGCCCCAATCAGCAATCCAACCCATAGAATGAACCAGCCGAGCCCATCCGCAAAAATAGATTGCCTTGGGTCAGTGGGTGGCCGCTTCATGCTGTTGGTTTCCGAGGGTTCGTAGGCTAGCGACAGGCCAGGCAAACCGTCCGTGATCAGATTCATCCACAGAATATGAATAGCTAGCAAGGGGACGGGTAATCCGAAAAAAGGTGCAAAAAAGATGGCCACGATTTCCCCGCATTGCCCGACATGATGTAGCGAATGAACTTCAGGATGTTATCAGAGATGCGTCGCCCGTGCTTTACGGCTTTAACGATGGTGGCAAAGTTGTCATCGAGCAAGATCATGTGCGCGGCTTCTTTGGATACCTCCGTACCGTTGATGCCCATCGCAATACCGATATCCGCATTCTTCAGAGCCGGGGCATCGTTAACGCCGTCTCCGGTCATGGCCACAAAGTGGTGACGGGCCTGCAAGGCGTTGATAATACGTAGCTTTTGGGCTGGATCGACCCGCGCGTAAACCCGCACCTTCTCCACCATTTTATCGAAAGCGGGGTCATCTAATTTACTAAGTTCCGGCCCGGTCAGCACCAGATCCTCATCCGACGAAATAATACCTAACGATTCAGCAATGGCTTTGGCCGTCAGCTTATGGTCGCCCGTAATCATGACGGTAGTAATGCCGGCTTGTTTACATTCGGCAACGGCCTGACGGGCTTCGTGGCGGGGTGGGTCCATCAGCCCCACGAAGCCCATAAAGAATAAATCCGTTTCGATGGTGGCAGGTGTAATATCCGATGGTAGTTGGGGCAGGAGTTTGCCCGCGTAGCCCATCGTGCGGTAGCCCCGTTCAGCCATCGCATCAACGCGACGTCTCAGCTCAGGCACGTCCGCTTGCTGGCTCTGGTCGAGTTGGCCGAATAGCGACCCCACCGCTCCTTTAATGATGCACAGAATGCCCTGGTCGGTTTGGTGCAGCGTTGTCATGCACTTGCGCTCGGAGTCGAAGGGTAGCTCGGCTATACGGGAAAGGGGCCTTCCAGTTTTGTTCGGCAGTAATCCCGATCAGCGGCATAGTGCGTTAGGGCTACTTCGGTCGAATCACCGAGCCACTTGCCTTCTTTGTCCTTAGTTACGTCATTGTTGAGCGCCATCGCCGTCAGCAGCCCGTCACCATTGGTCAAAACGGGAAGGGCAAAGGCAGGCGATTGGTCGATTTGCTCTACCGTCATTTTGTTGAGCGTCAGGGTGCCCGTTTTATCGGTGCAGATAAAGGTGACCGAACCCAGCGTTTCCACGGCGGGCAGCTTGCGAATGAGTGCGTTGCTTCTTACCAGGCGTTTCGCACCTAAGGCCAGAGCTACGGTAACCATGGCGGGCAGGGCCTCGGGAATAGCGGCCACGGCTAATGAAATGGAGACCAACAGTAAATTCAGCAAAGGCTCTCCCCGCAGCCAGCCCCGAAAAAGAGCCCGCAAATCACCAGTGCCCCGACCGATAACCCTTTACCGAAGGTGGCCAGTCGTTTTTGCAGGGGCGTGGTCGTCTCGTCGGTCTGGATCAGCTTGGCAATCTTTCCCAGTTCGGTGTTCATGCCCGTAGCCACCACATAGGCCGTGGCCCGCCCGTTGGTCACGGCAGTGCCTTTGTAGCCCATATTCACCCGGTCGCCGAGGGGATAATCACCGGTGAGCAAGGCATCCGGGCTTTTCTCAACATTGTCCGATTCGCCTGTCAGCGACGACTCATCGACTTTCAAGGCGTGTGTTTCGATAAAACGGACATCGGCGGGTATGATGTTGCCCGCTTCCAGCATCGTTACGTCGCCGGGTACCAAATCAGCCGTTGCTACGGTCAACCTTTGCCCGCTTCGCAGCACCTGGGCCTGATTGGCCGCCATCTTTTTGAGGGCCTCCATCGCTTTTTCGGCCCGGTACTCCTGGATAAATCCGATCAGCGCATTCAGCAGCACAATCGACCCAATGACATACGTTGATTTAACTTCACCCACCACCCCGGAAATGATGGCCGCAGCAAGAAGGACCAGAATCATGACATCCGTAAACTGATGCAGCAGGATGAGCCAGACGGTTTTCTTTCGGGTGTCGGCAATCTGGTTGGGCCCGGACTCGGCCAGCCGCTGCCCAGCCGTAGTGGGGTCAAGCCCGGCGGGGGTGGTACTGAGCGAACGGGCTACGTCGGCTATGGGTGAGCTATAAAAATCCATTAAAGGTCAAATTTTGCTTAACCCCAGCAGCGGCACGGTGGTCAGTAAGGTGTAATCAACTGAGTTAGCTGGAAAATTGAAGATAACTAAGATTTTTTTCATGGAAGAATGGGTAATCTATCGTCGCGTCCTGACCGGTCATTCCTTTAAAGGCATAATCAGCACGGGTACGGGGGCGTGGTTGAGTATGTCTTCGGCTATGCTACCCTGTAGCAGATGACGCAGGCCGATATGTCCATGGGTGTAGATCACAATCAGGTCAGCCTGGCGTTCGTGGGCATAGTTGAGAATACCCACTTCGACCGTGCGGGCGGAACGGATGTGCAGTTCGTACGGGGCAATGCCTTTTTCATGAGCCAGTTCGTTCATCCAGGCGTGTACCCCATCGGAAGCGAGCGTATCGTTGGGCGTACTGACGTAGACGAACTGGTGTAGATTATTACCGCCCGCCACGAAGGGATACGGCGGCCATTGCTGCCTGAGGACATCAACCACATCGATGGCGGCAATGGCATTTTTAGGCGCAAAATTCGTGATCGACTGTTTGATGACCAGCACCGGGCAGTGGGCAAACCGGACGATGTGTTCGGCGTTGGAACCAAAGAGCCACTCGTCCCACCCCGAACTGCCGTGCGTACCAAGCACGATTAGATCAGGCCGCG
>JAQBNX010000827.1 GCA_028288385.1 Spirosoma sp. | reverse complement strand
CCGCCCTGGCTTCGCTGGGCCGCAACGGCGTGCCGGTCTACGTGTTCTATCGCCAGGGCAGCGCGCCCGTGGTGCTGTCCGAACTGCTCGGCGTGGACGAGGTGCGCCAGGCCGCCGCCAGGCTCTGAACCGGGCAGCCCGATGAACGCCGCGCTCGACCGCCTGGCCCAGGACGCGGGGCTCGATCGCGACCCGCGCCTGCGGCTGGCCTTCGGGCTGGCGTGCGTCGAGCGCGTGCAGCACCTGCTGGAGGAGCCGCGCGCCATCGCCCTGCTCGACACCTTGCGAACGGCCGTGCGCGCCGGCACCGGCGTGGCCGACGAAGTCGCGCAGGAGGCGGCCGATCTCGCGCGTGGTCACCGCGGCTCGGCCTCGCTCGACGGCAGCGGGCACTCGGCCGTGTCGGCAACGCACGCACTGGCCAAGGCGCTGGCCGGCCACGCGCTCGAAGCGGCCGACTACGCCGCCTATGCGGCCGTGTATGCGTATGGGCGCTATGCGGTCAACGACCCCACGTCCTTCGAGCCGGAATTCGCCTGGCAGGCGCAGTGCCTGCGCGGCCTGCTGCAGCAGCGGCAACACACATGACCCCGCTGCACATCGGCATCGTCGGCTGCAGCGCGGAAGGCGCGGCGCTGTGCTACCGCACGATCTGCGCCGAAGGCTCGGCACGGCTGGGAGGCCATGCACACCCCGAGGTCTCGCTGCACACGCCATCGCTGGCCGAGTACGTGCGCTGCCTGGATGCGGGTGACCTGGACGGCGTGGCCGGCCTGATGCTCGCGTCGTCGCGCAAGCTGGCTGCCGCCGGCGCCGACTTCCTCATCTGCCCTGACAACACGATCCATCAAGCCTTCGATCGCGTCGCGCCGCGCAGCCCGCTGCCGTGGCTGCACATCGCCCAGGTGGTGGCAGCCGCGGCGGCGCACCGCGGGTTCCGGCGCACCGGCGTGCTGGGCACGGCGTGGCTGGTCGACAGCGACGTGTACCCGGTGGCGCTCAGCGCTCGTGGCCTCGAAGCCGTGCGGCCATCCGACGCTGACCGTGACCTGGTCGCGCGGATCATCATGGACGAACTGGTGGCCGGCGTCGTGCGCCCGGCATCGACCGCGCACCTGGTGGCGGTCATCCAGCGCCTGCGCGACCGTGGCTGCGATGCGGTGGCGCTGGCGTGCACCGAACTGCCGCTGGTGCTGGACGAGGGCAACTCGCCGCTGCCCACGCTCGACTCCACCCGGCTGCTGGCGCGCGCCGCGCTCGACCGGGCCTTGGCGCCGCGCTAGCCAGCGGTGGCCAGCGAGCGCAGGTAGCGCTCCATCACGGCCAGCTCGGCATCGGAGGGCCGCCCCATGACGCTGGCCACCGCGAACACCTGGCCACGGAACCCGCCGCGCGGAAAGAACCGCACGAAGCCCCAGGCGATCAGCATCTGGGTGAAGGTGCTGGGCGCGAACGTCGCGCGAGCGGTGGCGACCACTTCGCCGTCCACGCGCAGCACCTGCGCGCCTTGCGCGCTGGCCAGCGTCAGCACCGCGGGCCGGCGCGATTCGATGGCGCGCGGGCTGGCCAACGTGACCTGCTGGTCGCGAGCGTCGACGAACCGCGCCTGCGGCCGCCCTTCCACCAGCGCGATTTCGCTCAGCTGCCCGTCCTCGGCCTTGGACGCCTGGAACACCACGCCCGTGTGCGAGGCGCCGGGCATGGCGATCACCGCGATGGCGAAGTGCTCGTCCTGCAGGTTGTAGGGCACGCGCTCGCGCGGATTTGGCTGCTTGCCCGGCTCGGGCGTGGCCTTGCGGCACCAGAAGCCCGCGACGTCGTCGCCGGCATGGTCGCTGCAGCGGCGGCCGTCGACGGTGCGCATCACGGGCACGGCCAGCGTGCCGAAGGCGGGGCTGTCGGTGTTGATGCCCACCAGCATCTCCAGCGTGCTGGCCAGGCTGGAGCCGAAACCGGAGTCGGCCACGGCGCGCACCGGTTGGCCGTCCCTGGCCGGCGCGCCCTGCATGAAGTCGGTCCAGCCATCGGCCATCACCCACTGGCTGGCGTTCCAGCGCGCGAGCAGGGCGCGGCCGGCCTCGGCCGGGCGCTTGTCGGCCTGGGCCACCGGGTCCTGCAACGTCCATAGCTGCCGCGGCGGCGGCACCGGCACGCTGGCCGCACCCGAGTACGTGAGCGTGGTCACGCGATCGGCCACGGGCGTGACGGTGTACGTGGCGGTCGGATTGGCGCCGGCCGGCAACGTGAGGCTGGCCTTGTCCAGCCGCGCGCCCTGGTCCGCCGCCACGTTCAGGGTCAGTGGCGCCTGCAACGCGCCGCGTGCCTGCACCGTGACCGTGACGGGCTTGCCCGCCTGCGCCGATCCGGGCGCATCGTCCAACAGCGTGGCCCGCGCGAGCCCCGCCGCCTGCTGCAGGAAGCCGAAGGCCAGCGGCGGCACGGTGCGGCCCTGCCAGAAGCCGGGCACCCCGGCCAGCGCATGGCCGCGGATCGGCCAGTGGCCGCCCGCCATCCACGTCTGCACCTCGACACCATGGCGCGCCGCGTGGGCCAGCGTGCGCTGGAACATCTCCTGCCAGCGAACATCGTCCGCCGGCATGCCGATCTCGGTCA
>JAQBNX010000572.1 GCA_028288385.1 Spirosoma sp. | reverse complement strand
GTCGGGACGAGGTGCGTAAGATTGAAGCCATTACCCCTACTGGAAGCTTATCAGTCCCTCATGCCCTCTTACGTAATGCCGTTGAGGACGAACGACTGACACTGGCAAAGAATGTATTCCTGTTTAGCTTTTACGTTGGCGGGATCAACTTCGTTGACCTAGCTAAACTCCGTTGGCGTAACCTGACTGCCGACAGTGAAGGAAAGCAACGGCTTACCTACAAACGCCAGAAAACTGGGGGCAAGTTCTCTGTTCGATTATTGGACCCCGCCTTTGCCATTGTTGAGCAGTACCGTCCCTCTACCTACAATGAATCTGATGATTATGTTTTCCCTATCCTTTATAGACAACAACACCAGACTCCAACGCAGATTCACAACCGGATACACAAGGTTTCGGCGATGGTAAACGCCGACCTTAAAGCAGTAGGTCAACGGGCCGGCATTGATACGCCCCTAACTACTTACGTTGCCCGGCATTCGTTCGCTACTAGCTTACGACAGGCAGGTATCGCAGATGCCATTACGGGGCAAATGATGGGCCACAAGAACGCAAGCGTTACCGCCATTTATTTAGATTCATTTCCATCTGAAATCGTTGATTCTGCTTATGATGCGTTACTGTGAAACGCACTCTTTTATTAGGATAAAGACATGAGACAACAAGAGAGGACTAAAAAAGAGTATGACCCCGAAATACAAGCTGCAATCGACCGACAGCAGGAAAGCGCGCGAGAACACAAACGGACTCGAGAGGTATATGATCTCGAGGTATTAGAATATTTGACTCAATCGGATGAGTTAGAGGACTTACTGGCTGGAAATTATAAACTCATTAAGCGTCCCGCCAAATATGAAGAAAGAAAACAACTTGAATATGAAATATATCAGCAGGAGCGGGATGATAACTATGCGATTCGCACTCGTTACAAATTGACCAACACAGATGAGGAAACCGCTATTTTTTATAAAAGATGGCTTCAGGAACGGTTAATCATTATCGAGAGGGAATTGTCGCCAACTAACTCAAATGGTAATACTAAGCCTCGTAGCGATTTCCGCCAATCTGTTGAATTAGAAAAATACCGCAACGATCTACTGACAAGGATTAAGGCGACAGAGACCGAAATAGAGCTTTTGCGTAATCAAGACAAAGGCGGGGAGTATGATATAAACCCGGCCACCTCGCCACTGGTCACTTATGAGCAAGAATTTACACAAAAACAGCGAATTTTGATCCACTTCTACGAAGGCGGAAACATGTTGGAAAGAAAGCATAAGGAGTACAATGATTACAATAAATATTGCACCAGTAAAAAGCGATTAGCGTATAATAACGACTCAGAATCAAAGCTAAAATACCTTATTCAGGATATAGAAAAAGTAATAAATTATCTTTCCGACAAGGGCAGAAACGATGCTGAAACAGAATTGTTTATGTTAAAGAGCCGGTTGACTGTTGAAAAGTAGTACCCTGGGTGCACCCTAGTTGCACGACTTGTGCCCGAATAATCTTTGCCACCGCAATCAAACCACGGTGAGCAATGAACAATCCCTTTGAGCCGATCAACGCCCGGCTGAACAATTTAGAAGCGTTGACTATAGAAGTGCTGCAACTCCTTCGCAGTACTAACACCGCCTCCGCTGATGAGGTTGGCGGTATCGAGTTAGCCACGCAGATCACGCGCCTTTCAGCAGCCCGTATCTACACGCTCGTATCAGAGCGGAAACTACCCCATAAGAAACGCGGCAATCGGTTAAGCTTCCGGCGTTCCGAGTTGCTGAACTGGTTGGAAGAAGGCAACCGGGGCACTTTCTCACAGATTAATGCTGATGCCAATCAGTATGAAAGTTTTAACAGTCGCAAGGGAGGGCGTAAGACTACATGAAGCCACTCCAACTCCCCTCGGCCAACGGCTTGCAGTTGACCCCCGAAGAAACCGCAGGGGTCATAGGAATACTGTATCGGGTTGGCTTTGAAGCGCCAACGAGCGAAGACCGTCAGTTTGCGCAGGAAATCCTTCTCAAAGCTTACCTAACCTATCCTGAATATGCCAACTATCCTAAATCAGGAAGTAAAGGCATTCGCCCAGACCAACGTTCACGGCCGCCGTTCAACGGAAAACGTTAAGAGCATCGCCAAAATCGTAACACAATAAAACCGCCTTCGGGGGCAATCCGAAGGCGGCTAAAACACTAAAATTATGAATACAGAACAGGACAAATATACAACTAGCCCGCCAATGTTTGGCATGACTGATAATGAATTAGAGACCGCGGTGACTACTGATTTTACGGCTGAAGATCCAGCGTTAGTTAGCCAGGAGTGGCCACAGCCGAAGACCATCCAAACTCATCTCGCGCCGGTATTGTCGCTTATGCCGGACATGATACCGGAGCCGTTACGCGATTGGCTTTGCGACATTGCCCACCGCATGAAATGCCCTTTAGATTTTGTCGCATCGGCGGCTATGGTGATGCTGTCGGCACTAATTGGAACCCGTCTAACTATTAAGCCAAAAGCCCGCGACGACTGGAACGTGGTGCCGAATTTATGGGGGGGCGTCATCGGCGGTCCATCAGCCATGAAAACCCCCTCTGTAAATGAGGTGCTAAAACCGCTTAATCGCCTGATCGCTGTGGCTATGACCGAATATGTGGAGGCTATGGCCGAATACGAGCGAAACGTCGCTGAATACGTAGCGCAAAAGAAAGCCTACGAGTCGCAGGCGCTGGACCGGCACAAGGGCAAAAATATTGACACCCCGGTCAGCTTTCCTAACACACCAGAGAAACCTAAAGAACGCCGATACATGGTCAATGATACGACGGTCGAGAAATTGGCCGACCTGCTGAATGATAATCCTACAGGTTTGCTCCTGATGAGGGATGAGTTGGTAGGCCTGTTAGCCAGTTGGGAAAAAGCAGGACGAGAGGAAGATCGAGCGTTTTATCTAGAAGCCTGGAACGGTAATAATGCTAAGGCCGTCGATCGAATAGGACGTAGAACAACTCACGTTAAGGTGGTTTGCGTTTCGTTGTTCGGCGGCATACAACCGACCAAACTGTTGCCCTATTTGCAAGCGGCCACCGGCTACGAAAACGACGGATTTGTGCAACGTTTACAGGTAGCCGTTTATCCCGACCCCGCGCCGTGGGAATATGGTGACGACTACCCTGATAAGGAAGCAAGAGACCGGGCGTTCAATCTTATCAAGTTCGTCGCTGACACTGATTTCAAAGCCATCAGCTATGATGCTGACGATTACAACAAATTCCCTTACACCCGCTTCGACGCTGACGCGCAGGAGATTTTTAAGCAGTGGCTAATTGAATTGGAAACCAAAGTACTACCGAACGAAAGCGGGTTATTGCTCGAACACTTCACGAAGTACCGTTCGTTAATGCCCTCTCTGGCGCTCGTGTTTCACGTAGTCAATTGTGCGGCCCGCGATACCCCGGCGCCAAGGGGTGCTAAAAAACTTTTGGTTTCGGTCGATGCCGTTAAAATGGCCGTTCGTTGGTGCGACTACTTACAAAGCCACGCCCGGCGTATTTATGGCCTTTTGGATTCGATGCCCGCTGTTGGAGCCAAAGAATTACTGAGCCACTTGAAAAAGGGTGACTTGCCAGACCGATTTAAAGTGTGGGAGCTTCGCCGCAAGGGCTGGAGCTACTTAACCAGCGCGGAACAAATCGAATCGGCGCTGGCTGTGCTGACGGATCATAACTGGCTTAGGCAAGAACAGCCTACGGCGCCATTTACTGGAAGGACCCCAGATCCAATTTACCGAATCCACCCTACTATTTTACCAAAACCGTAGGGTAGGTTACTGCAAAAACTGCAAAAACTCTTGTTACTACCTTTTTGCAGTTTTTGCAGTAACCTACCCTACACATTTCATAAAAAATATGAATAACGAGCAACACCGGCCGAGCCTGTTAGACGTGCCGATAAGCTATTTCGAGTACGACCAGCAGCAGGGCAGCTTTGCCAACGTACCGGCTCGGCAGACTACGCTACGGCGAATTGTTAACACAACGTTCTACCGCTCTACTATTGAAGCGATACGCGCCGAAACAGATAAGGCTGTGCAGGAAAGGTTGAAAAAACAGCTAGCAGCGTTTACGCCAGTTTCCTGGCTTTACCACCGCCGACGGGATACCAGCTTCGCCCAGAAAATACGCCAGCAATGGCCGTTGCTCATGGGCGATGTGGACAAGAAAGATAACCCTAACGTTGACATGGGCCAACTCAAAAAACACCTCGCTCGATTGTCCTGTGTGTTGCTTTGTGCCGACTCCGTTCGCGGTGGACTCTGGTTTGTGGTACGTCTTCCCGACCATCAGACGCCCGAATCATTATTGGCTCATTTCCGTCATCTGCAAAAGGTGTTCAGCCATAAATTCGGCGTTGCACTTGATACCAGCAAAGGCGGTAATCCGACCGACTTACGGTTTGTCTCCTACGATGCCAACCCCTACATCAATGAGAAAGCTTCGGTAATGAGCGGTACGTATACCCGACCAAAACCTAAGCCCTATACAGTTAATTACAACGGCCTCAACGGACAGGAAGAGAGTGAACTACTAAACTGGCTGATTCGCTACACTGAGGCCGCCCCAGAAGGCCAGCGACACGCTACGCTGTTAAAGGCTGCAACATTGGCAGGAGGGTATATAGCATCAGGCGCGGTGGACGAAGCGACCGTCGTGTATGCACTTGAAACCGTCTTCAGTCAATGGCCGAACTCGGCTAAGTCACACAAAACATTACGTGACGGTATTGACTATGGCCTAAAGAAACCGATATACCCAAATTTTCGACAGGAACATCAAGCTACGTTAATTAAAGCACCCGTCGCGCCCGCGTCGAAAGCCGTGACCCTCTTAGCTGGCCAAAATGCCAGACCAGACTCGACCCCCAAAACGGAGCAAACCCAAATCGAGCGGTTAACGGTCGAACCATCAAACGACTACTCGTCAGTATTGGTCGAAGCTAACCAACCCGGCGCGGTGCCTTGTATCAGTGCAAAGTCATTCCATAAGTGGCAACAACAACATGAATACTTTGGCCGTATGGGTCTGGCTTCATTAAATCAGTAATCGATTCTATTTCACTCTAAAACAGAATAAGCCATGCCCTTCGAGAAAGGAAAACCAAAAACAGGAGGCCGTAAGTCGGGTAGCGTTAATAAAACTACCAGTGACTTGAAAAGCCGAATTGCCGACTTAATTGATGACCATTTTGAGACCATCTCCGAGGACCTAAAGGCCTTAGAGCCGAAGGACCGGATAGTCGCCTATCAACGGTTTATGGAGTATGTATTACCTAAGCAGCGGGAACAGAGAATAGATCTTTCATCATTGACAGATCAGCAGATTGACGATCTGTTAGACAAAGCACTGGATAAACTGAATTGACCATGATACTTGGAAACCGTAAAGACAAATTGGCGCTGCTTAGTGCGTTAGTGAATGGTTCAGCCACTCCTAAACAGATTTCAGACCTTCATAAAAGTCGTGAGGTCATCTACCTGACAATGCAACTAGATGATAGTGAGGAGCCGCAAGAATCTGACTACCCGGAGTACCATATGGAGTTCGACCGGAATTGGAAACTGATAAGGCACTATGACTTATTTGAGGACGGACGTATTGAAGAAAGAGAAATGAAATTTCGTAAAAAAATGGTTAGTGAAGTAGCTAAAAGATCTGGCTAGCCATTGGGGCCTTATCCTATCTGAACGCCGGCCGTTTGGCCTCGCTTCGTGGCCGAGTTGTGGAACTATTTCCTGACCTATCGAAGGATGGCAAAGCGTATGCCCGCTGGAATAGTGTGGCTGACCAACTCAGTAAGCAGGGCTGCCAGATCAGCACGTCGGACTTTTTGGAGTGTAAAGCAACCAATCAGCAACGTGAAGATGGTTTAGATTTAGCTGACTTTCTGTTGACACCACAAACGCCGACATCCAGCCGTAACGGCTCGTAATCAACAGCAACTTACTCCCTATTTACGTTTTTAAGCACTCAACGCGCGTGAGGGTCTGGATAAAAGCCAGAAAACCAGCTTTTTGACTGTAGCTCGACTGGCTTCCCAATTTCCTCCTTTGCTTGAATTTTAGAATTTTTCCTAAGGCTGTCAGGTTACACACCCCGTTCTGACGCCTGGACCTGAATGAGTCAATACCCCCGGCATGGTTCAAACCCACATCTAGCTTAGGATAACCTTTCTTTAAAAACTCAAGGTTATTCAACTTTCCTTTCCGACCTTTCTACTTTGATTATGCCGAATTCTATACCGGCGAATTTCTTTAGTAAAACATGAAATCTCAGCTCCCCGCTACCACCATCATCGAGTGGTACGACCCGGCCGCTGCCCAGCCGCTGCTGCCTAGCTCGCCAAGCTTCGCCGGGCATCAGACCTTCGCTCTGCGCTCGGCCTGGCTCAAAAAAGGGCTTGATCAGTTGACCATTAACCCGGGTATTTTCACCAAAGATGATGCCCTTGTGCGTCTGGGCGTGGGCAAAAACATGGTGGCCGCCATCCGCCATTGGGTGCTGGCCACCCGCCTGGCCAGCACCACCGGCGAGCGCGGAGCTCACCTGCAAGCCACACCTCTCGGCACCTTGTTGCTAGCCGACAAAGGGGCCGACCCCTACCTTGAAGACCCTGCCACCCTGTGGCTGCTGCACTGGCACCTCTGTGGCCCCGGTTCCCCGGCCTACACCTGGGTCTATGCTTTCAATGTGTGGCGTGAGTGGGAATGGACCGCCCCCGCCCTGGCCCAAGCCGTACAGGCTGCCGCCCTCGCCAGTTCGGCTAAATCCGCTTCGCCGGAGACCGTGCAGCGCGACGTGGCCGTGTTTCTGCAAACCTACGTGGCCAGCACCGAGAGCGGTCAGAACGCTGAAGACGGCCTTGACTGCCCCTTGCGCGAGTTAGGCCTGCTACGGGCCGGCTTTGGCTCCGGACAACAGTACAGCTTCGCCGTAGGGCCAAAAGCTAGCCTACCGGCTCGTGTGTTTGCCTACGCTTTGTTGAAGTTCTGGCGTTGGAAATATCACGGCAGCACCACTATTGCCGCCCGCGACATCGCCCAGACCGAGGGATCGCCCGGCGTCATATTCAAGCTCGACGAAAACTCGGTGCTGGCCTACCTCGACCAGCTCGACACTCTCACCGACGGGGCATTGCGCTTCGAAGACACTCACTTGGTACGCCAGGTGGTACAAACCACCGCTACCCCACCCGACCCGATGGTGCTACTGCATCAGCACTACGCCCTCGACTCCCTTACCACCTAACCTATCCATGCTCACCGCAACTGCCCCACTCACCCTCGCCGATATTGTTTCCGTGCAGCCACGTTTCGGCCGTTCTGTTCACCTCGAGCGCGATCTGGCTTCCCACGCCACTACCCCCGACAACTACTACCTCACGCCCTCGGCTATGGAGGCCTTGCAGGGGGTGTTGCGCGCCCAGGCCACGCCCGCTGACCGCGCTCTTACCATCATTGGCCCTTATGGCGTAGGCAAAAGCGCTTTTGCCTCCTTCTTGGCACGGCTGGTATCAGAGCCCGAATTTAAGCAGGCCGTGAAGCTACCTGGTGGCCTTCCCGCCGTTCCTCAGCTGCTGCCCGTGCCGGTAGTCGGCTCCCGCGCCGCGCTCGGACCAGCCCTGCTGGCCGCCCTGCATGACGCCCTTGAAGCTGCTCCGGGTGCGCCTAAATTGCCACAGGAATTGTTCACGGCCGAAGTTGAACCTAGCCCCCGTGCCATCGCTAATGCGTACCTGGCCGCCGCACACGCTGTGGCCGCTGCGGGACTCCATACTGGCCTGCTGTTGCTGGTGGATGAGGCCGGCAAATTCCTTGAATACGCCGCTGCACACCCCCAGGCTGGCGACATCTTCGTGCTGCAGGAATTAGCCGAAGCTGCTGCCCGCGCTCCGCAGGACGCCCCGCTGTGGGTGGTCACGGTGTTGCACCAAAACGCCGACGCCTACGCTTACCGCCTGGGCCGTGCCCAGCAGGCCGAGTGGACCAAAGTAGCCCAGCGCTTCCGCCAACTCCCCATGTTTCCCACCGACGTGGAACGCATGGACCTCAT
>JAQBNX010000712.1 GCA_028288385.1 Spirosoma sp. | reverse complement strand
CCTACTTGATATTGGTATAGGAGTCAGATTAGTCCAAGTAAATATTGCTGGATTGCCATTAAAATGAAAGATTTGGCAAACGAGGTTGTGTGGTTTTCGTTGGAAAAGCCATAGTTTTGTGAAGGTTTGACGGGATTTCCATCAAATTTCTATAAGGACAAACCTAAAGAGTCTAAATTTTTCACTTTTTTTACGAGGCAAACCAACTTTCAATTTAACCCTACAGTCTAGTTCAAATGAAAACACAAACTCCCCCTCCAGCATCGGCCAAAGCAGCGGCACCCAAGAAGTCCTCGTCGGGTGGCTTAAATCCCGCGTTCGTTATTCCGATCCTACTATTGATTGGTATCCTGACATACATGTTCGTTTTTGGCGACGGGAGCCATTTTCAGGAAGGTGACAATACAAAAGAACCCCTCCCAGGCGACTACTTCGGTACCGTTTACAAAGGTGGATTCATTGTACCCATCCTGTTCACCTGCTTCTTAACGGTATTGGTTTTCTCTATTGAGCGTTTTTTCACCATTGGCCGCGCTAACGGCACCGGCTCGATTGATGATTTCGTTCGCAAAGTGAAAAGCCTGCTCGACCGTAATGATGTTGCAGGTGCTATTCAAGAGTGCGATCGTCAAAAAGGTTCGATCGGTAACGTTGTGAAAACTGCCTTAGTTAAGTACCAGCAATTGTCGACCGATACAGAACTGACCAAGGAGCAAAAACTGGTTTCTCTTCAGAAAGAGGTAGAAGAAGCGACTACGTTAGAACTGCCAATGCTGGAGAAAAACCTGACCATTATTGCTACCCTTGCTTCGGTTTCAACGCTGATCGCCCTGCTTGGTACGGTACTTGGTATGATCCGGGCCTTCGCAGCTATGGGTGCCACCGGTCAGCCGGATACAGGAGCTCTGTCAACGGGTATCTCCGAGGCCCTTGTAAACACCGCTTTGGGTATCGGTACCGCTGCTATTGCAACCATCATGTATAGCTACTTTACCAGCCGGATCGACGTGTTGACCTACAACATTGACGAAATCGGTTTGAGTATTCAACAGAACTTCGCAGCTCACAACTAAGCTGCGTAGCAACGAATTACAGTTGTGTAATCAACCATCCTTCCCGGCTTGCTAAGTCGGGAAGGCAGAAATTAGACTAATTATGCCTGCAGTTAAGATAAAACGTGCCAGCTCTTCGGTAGATATGACGGCGATGACCGACGTGGCGTTCCTGCTGCTGACCTTCTTTATTCTGACGGCTCAGTTTCGTTCGCAGGATGCTGCTTCCATCGAAACCCCTACGTCTATATCCGGTATCAAAGTACCCGATGCCGACATTATGACGATTGGTTTGGGTAGAGACGGCAAAGTTTATTTCGGTATCGACAATGCGCAAAACCGCATTGCAATGCTCGATAACATTGCTGCTGCGAAAGGTGTCTCGTTCACAAACAACGAGAAGAAGGAATTTTCCCTGATGTCGAACTTTGGTCTGCCCATTAACCAGTTGAAGTCTTTCCTCAATCTGCCCAAAGAGCAGCAAGGTAAAGTGAAGCAGCCCGGCATTCCAACTGATTCGACTGGCACAGCTCCAACGAATGAGTTAAAAGAGTGGGTTTATAACGCCCGTAAAGCCAACAATAAATTAAGGATTGCGGTCAAAGGCGACAACCTGGCTAAATTTCCTGAGTTTAAAAATGTGTTGGCAACGCTTCAGGCGCAGAACATTAATAAGTTCAACCTGATTACCGGTACGGAAGCTCCCCCGGCAGGCTGGAAAGCAGATTAACCTCGTTTGTAGCTACTAACTGGGCTACAAATCATAAACAAGATAAGCCATGGCAGAAATTAACACTGGTGGTGGAGGTGGTAAACATGATGGTGGTAAGGTACGGTCCAAAAAAGCATCCACACGCGTTGATATGACGCCAATGGTTGATTTAGGATTCCTCCTGATTACCTTTTTCATCCTTGCCACCACGTTGAGCAAACCATCGTCAATGACGCTCAACGTACCCGACAAAACAAAACAGGAAGAAACAGAGCCCATTAAAGCTTCCAACGTAATGACGGTCTTCTTGGGAAAGGACAACAAGGCGCATTACATATTTGGTAAAGCGGCTAACGAAGACCCCGAACTAAAAACGGTTGGCTACGGCTATGAATTTCGGCAGGCTGTTCAGGAAAACGCCCGGAAAGTAGGACCGGACAAGTTTGTAATCGTACTTAAACCAACCAAACTGTCGACCTATAAGAACATGGTTGACGTACTGGATGAAATGGCGATTACAAAAACAAAGCGGTATGCACTGGTCGACGTAATGACACCGGATGAGAAAAAACTTCTCAAGGACAAGGCTAAATTAGACGTATAACACCATGGCAGAAATTGCAAATACCGCAACACTCGATGACATCGTGTTTGCGAACCGGAACCAAGAGTATGGTGCCTATTCGTTGCGGAAAGGGTATCCGAAAACCGTAACCCGTGCCCTCATCATTGGTGGCATTC
>JAQBNX010000467.1 GCA_028288385.1 Spirosoma sp. | reverse complement strand
AAACGGCCAAAAAATAACGCCGGTCGTATCCATCGTTTGTAACTTCTCAAAGCCAACCGGAAATACACCCGCGCTGCTTAGCCTGGACGAAACCCGCACCTTTTTCCACGAGTTCGGCCATGCACTCCATGGCCTGCTTTCCAACGTAACGTACGGTAGTCAGTCGGGTACGTCGGTGCCGCGTGATTTTGTGGAACTGCCGTCGCAGATTATGGAAAACTGGGCGATGGAGCCGGAGATGCTGAAGTTGTTTGCCAAACATTATCAGTCCGGCGCCGTCATTCCCGACGCACTCGTTGAGAAGATCAAAAAGAGCAGCCTGTTCAACCAGGGTTTTGAGACGACGGAGTACCTGGCCGCATCCATGCTCGACCTGGCCTACCACACGCTCAAACCCGGTCAGGAACCAACCGACGTACTCGCTTTTGAAAAGCAGGCGATGGACAAAATTGGGTTGATTGATCAGATTCCGCCACGGTATCGGAGCACCTACTTCCAGCACGTCTTTGCCGGTGGTTATTCGGCGGGTTACTACAGCTACATCTGGTCCGCCGTACTCGACGCCGATGCATTTGAGGTCTTTAAGCTAAAAGGACTTTTTGATCCTAAATCGGCTCAGTCGTTTCGGAAGAACGTTCTGGAACGGGGCGGCACCGAAGAACCCATGAAACTCTACCGCAACTTCCGGGGTGCCGAACCCGACATCAATCCCTTACTCCGCCGGAGAGGCCTGATGAAGGATGTATAGAGTGGCAGAACAACAGGACAACTACAGAAAACAGCCCGTCTTAGATGATGGGCTGTTTTTGTTTAACCATATACCGACCTTAAAATCAAAACGTTCGTAAATACATAGGTGCCAGTGAGTTAAGGATAGGATTTGCCGGTTGAATTCACTACGTTGGCAATAGAATCAAACTTTATCAGATTTTGTCAGTCCGAGCCCCTTTCTTTTTTCAACCAACTCTCAATCTGCATGAACACCCAAATTACCCAACGAATGCTGGTGATTATCAGCCTGTCGATTGCCGTTGTCGTTGCCTTTGCCGGTCCCGTTCCAAAGCAGGCTGCCACTCGTAAATACACCATCGAGCAGTTCATGAAAACTATCCGCTTTGGCGGGTCCGACCTTTCATACGACGAACAATTGGTGCTCTTTAGCAGCAATAAGGATGGGGTGTTCAACCTCTACGAAATACCGTTTGGGGGCGGGCAACCCAGGCAACTGACTACCTCAAAGAAAGATGCCATTTTTGCCATTGGTTATCTGCCCGACGGCCGCATTCTCTATAGCAGCGATCAGGGTGGTAATGAACTGTCCCACATTTACCTGCGCGAAAAAGATGGAACGGCCAAAGACCTGACGCCCGCCGACAAAGCGAAGTTTCAGTTTGCCGGGCTGAGTCATGACCGCAAAAGCTTTTTCTACCAGTCGAATCAGCGCAACAGGGCCGCGTTCGACGTATATGAAATGGATCTGGCGACTATGAAGCCCCGGCTGTTGTACGAAAATACCGGTGGCTTTCTTCCCGCTGCTGTATCGCCCGACAAACGGTACATCGCCTTAAGTAAGACCATAACTACGTCAAATGGCGACGTGTATTTATACGATACCCAGACTAAAGAAACCAAACTTTTGACCAAGCATGAAGGTGAGGTAAACAACCGACCGGGCGAGTTTACGCCCGATGGAAAACGGCTCCTGCTTGTGACGGATGAGGGTAATGAGTTTGCGTTTGTAAAAACGTATGATTTGGCTACCGGCAAAAGTGACATCCTGGACCGGGCAGCCTGGGATGTTTCGGCTGATTATCTGTCGTACAACGGCCGTTACCGCGTGGTAGCCGTCAATAACGACGCCCGCACAGAACTAAAAATCATTGACACCCGTACCAATCAGCCGGTTAAACTGCCCGCCCTGCCGGGTGGCGACGTAACTGGTGTGACCATTGGCGACAGCGAGCAGCGCATGATCTTTGCCGTTAACAGTTCCAATTCGCCTTCGACCCTGTATTCGTATGATTTTAAGTCCGGTAAAATCACGCCGTTGGTCCGCAGTCTGAATCCCGAAATCAACGCTGATGATCTGGTTACAGGCAAAGTCATTCGCTATAATTCGTTCGACGGAATGGAAATTCCTGCGCTGCTCTTCACTCCCAAGGACGTAAAAGCAGGCGAGAAACTACCGGCTATTTTGTCAATTCACGGCGGGCCGGGTGGACAAACGCGTTTAAACTTCTCTCCTTTAGTTCAATACTTAGTAAATCACGGGTACGTAGTGCTGGCGGTCAATAACCGGGGTAGTTCAGGTTACGGCAAGACGTTCTATGCGGCTGACGACAGAAAACACGGCG
The DNA here is from genome assembly GCA_028288385.1 of Spirosoma sp. Taxonomy (GTDB): domain Bacteria; phylum Bacteroidota; class Bacteroidia; order Cytophagales; family Spirosomataceae; genus Spirosoma. Next base: position 5,253 of record JAQBNX010000467.1, on the reverse strand, counting down.
ACGCCGATCTGCGCGACTGCGTGGAGTCGAAAAAGGCCCTGATAAAGACGGGCTACGTTGATCCAGCCAAAATTGGAATTATGGGTGGGTCGTATGGTGGCTACATGACCCTGGCGGGTTTGGCCTTCATGCCCGACGAGTTTGCCGTGGGCGTCGATATTTTTGGCGTCGCTAACTGGATCCGTACGCTCAACAGCATGCCCGAATGGTGGGGACCGGAGCGCGAGGCTTTGTTTAAAGAACTTGGCCACCCCAAAACAGATTCAGTAGCCCTGTATAATAAATCGCCCCTCTTCCACACGCAGCGCATCAGGAAGCCCTTGCTGGTGATTCAGGGAGCCAATGATCCACGCGTGCTGAAAATCGAGTCGGACGAGATTGTCGCCAACGTAAAGAAAAATGGCGTACCGGTCGAGTACATAACCTTCCCTGATGAGGGACACGGGTTTGTAAAGAAAGAAAACGAAATAACGGCCTACAAAGCCATAAAGGAATTCTTAGATAAGTACCTCCTGAATGGGCAAATGGCTATAAAATGATTGCATTCAACAATCAATCCTGTTTTCTACTAAAAGAGCCGTTATATAACGGCTCTTTTAGTAGGTATCAAAACGCAACATAATAGTCATATTCTAGGAATATTGTAAATACAGGGCCACCGGCTAAAGAATCCTCCCACGGTGATAAGGTCGCTACAAGAAAGGTTTCGTAGTCGGTTGTAGTGGTTATGCAGGGTTATTTTTTAAGTTAGTACCATCATTCGCTACCTGGTCAACGAGCCTACCATTTATTAAGCCTGTGAAACAACTCATTCCTTTATTGTTCCTATTAGTTAGTACTGCCTATGCTCAGCAACCTGCACGTACGGCAACTACGCAATTTGTCAACACCTACCAGCCGCCCACTTTTGCTGACGCCGATAGGTTGACTAAACTACAAGCCGCTTTCCCCATTGTTGAAAAACTCTACCGCGAACGGGCTGAGAAATTCCATTATCCGGGTCTGGCTTTCGGAATCGTGCTGGATGGTAAGCTGGTGTATTCGGGTGGAATGGGGTACACCGATATTGCCAAAAAGACACCCGCAACACCCAAATCGCTATTCAAGATTGCATCGATGACCAAAAGCCTGACGGCAATGGCTATCCTGAAACTTCGCGATGAAGGCCGGTTACGGCTCGATGACCCGGCTGAGCAATACATCCCAGAGTTGAAAACCCACAAATACCTCTCAGCCGATGCACCCCGCATTACGGTACGTCACCTGATGACTCACTCAGCCGGTTTTCCGGAGGACAACCCCTGGGGCGACCGCCAGCTTGCCGATACCGATGCCGATTTATTGAACCTGATAAAAGGGGGAATTTCTAACGCCAATGCGCCCGGTATCGCCTATGAATACAGCAACCTGGGTTTTGCCATGTTGGGCCGTATCATTAGGGTGGTGTCGGGTAAATCCTACGAGCAGTACATTACCGACACGATTCTAAAACCGCTGGGCATGCTGGATACCCAGTGGGAGTGTGACCGCGTTCCAGCCGACCGGCTGGCGCATGGGTATCGCTGGAAAGACGGCACATGGGTTGAAGAAGCCCTTCTGCACGATGGTTCATGGGGTGCCATGGGTGGACTCATTACGTCTATCGAAGATTTCAGCAAATACGTAGCGTTCCATCAGTCGGCGTGGCCACCACGTAGCGATGCCTATGGGGGAGGCCAATCGGCTATGCCGATTAAGCGTAGTTCGGTTCGGGAGATGCAGCAGCCGTGGACCATTGCGGGACTATCGGCACAGGCCCGCAACTCGGCCGGGCAGCTTTGCCCCATTACGAGTGGCTACGGGTATGGACTTCGCTGGAATCAGAACTGTACGGGTCGTATCGACGTGGGGCACAGTGGTGGATTACCGGGCTTTGGCAGCCAATGGCGCATCCTGCCCGACTATGGCCTTGGTGTCATTGCTTATGGTAACCTGACCTATGCGGGGTTGGGAGCCATCAATTCGGTGGTAGTCGATACGTTGATTTCCATTGGAGAACTGCAGCCACGCCAACTGCCGGTGTCGCCCATTCTGGCGCAGCGTAAAGCCGAATTAGTGAAACTGCTCCCCGATTTCACCAATGCCGAACGTAGCGGTATTTTTGCTGAGAACTTCTTTCCTGACCAATCCGCAGAGACGCGCCGTAAGGCCGTGCAGGAATTATATGCGAAGGCCGGGACCATTAAGCACGTGGGTGAATTAGTGCCGGAGAACCAGTTACGAGGGCATTTTCTCCTGGAAGGCGACCGGGCTAACATCGACGTATTCTTTACACTAACCCCCGAAACGCCCGCGCTGATTCAGCAGCTGGATTTCCGGGAGGTAAGTCGAACTAAATAACAGCCTGTAGACCAAATGAACTACTTTCTTACTGCTTTCTGCCTGGGCCTGCTGGCTACTGGTCATGCTGTGAATGCCCAGTCGATCGAGCAAAAAATGACCAGTATGGGGCTTGTGCTAACTGCACCCTCCAAATCAGCCGGTAATTACGTAAAGGCTGTTCGAACGGGTAACCTTATGTTCCTGGCCGGCCACATATCGACCCGCGCCGATGGCTCAACAATTACCGGAAAACTTGGTAAAGACCTGACCGTTGAGCAGGGCTACGAAGCCGCCAAAGCCACAGTTGTGTCGCTGCTCTCAACCCTGAAAGCAGAGTTGGGTGACCTCGGCCGGATTCGGCGCGTTGTGAAAGTAACGGGTTTTGTTAACTCAATGCCCGACTTCACCGATCAGCCAAAAGTCGTTAATGGCTGTTCTGATTTGTTGGTATCTCTACTGGGAGATAAAGGCAAACACGCCCGATCGGCCGTAGGCATGGTCGCTTTGCCGCTGAACGCTGCCGTCGAAATCGAACTGGTTGTGGAGGTGGAGTAAGGGTTACTGCTCTTCGCCCCGAATCCGGAAAATGCCTCCTTCAAGCGATTCGTTCAGGCGAAGCTGGCACGCCAGGCGGCTGTCAAAAGCCGCATCGGGTAGGGTGTCTAGCATGTCCAGTTCAGCGTCCTGAGCCGGGGGAAGGTTGTCGAGGCCTTCGAGCACCTGCACATGGCAGGTAGCACAAAGGGCCATGCCACCACACGTAGCCAGGATGTTGTAACCTGACGCCTTCATGACTTCCATCAGGCTCAGATTAATGCCTTCTGGTAGTTCGAGCGTTTGCCGCTCGCCAAGTCGATCTTCTATAGTAAATTGAATCATATAGGTATTGGCATTCGTAGTTAATAAGCATCTTCATTAAAAAAACAATGAATGACGCCCATTAATCACGAATGATTAGTAAATGAGCCAGCTAGAAAGTGGGTACTCCGTTAACCGTCGTGTATTTGAAACTTAGCTTCTGGCTGGGATACACGTATTTGAAAGCGCTTTGGCACATCAGGGCAGCCTCGTGAAAACCGCACAGAATGAGCTTTAGCTTGCCCGGATACGTATTGATGTCGCCAATGGCGTAGATGCGCTCGATGTTAGTCGAGTAATCCGTGGTGTCGACGCTGATAGCCGACTTGTCAATGTTCAGGCCCCAGTCGGCAATAGGTCCAAGTTTGGGCGTCAGACCAAACAGCGGAATCAGGTTATCGGCGGGCAGGCTGGTCACGGTTTTATCTTTGGCCGTAATGTTCACCTCCTGCAGGTGTCCGTTGCCGTTGATGCTGGTGATGTTCGATTGCAGCACCAGGTTAATCTTCCCTTTACTGGCCAGGTCAAATACTTTCTCGGCTGAGTCGGGCGCACCTCGGAACGTATCGCTGCGGTGAACGAGCGTCACTTCTTTGGCAATGTTGGCCAGGAATACCGTCCAGTCAAGCGCCGAATCGCCCCCACCGGCCAGCACCACGCGCCGATCGCGCAACTGCTCGGGGTTCTTCACCATGTAGGCAACGCCTTTACCCTCAAACCGTTCCAGATTTTCGATTTCGGGCTTGCGCGGTTCAAAACAACCCAGACCGCCGGCAATCACGACGACCTGGCAATGCACGGCTGTGCCATCGCTGGTCGTAATGATGTAGGAGCCGTCTGCCTGTTTCTCCAGTCCTTCAACCCGTTCGCCAAGCGAGAACGTTGGACTGAATGGGGCAATCTGCTCCATCAGGTTATCGACCAGCGTCTGGGCATTAACAGCCGGATAGCCCGGAATATCATAGATTGGTTTCTGCGGATAGATCTCGGAAAGCTGCCCGCCCACCTGCGGCAGAGCGTCGATGAGGTGGCAGCGCATTTTGAGTAAACCAGCTTCAAAAACGGCGAAAAGCCCTACCGGGCCTGCCCCAATGATGCCTATATCTGTTGTGATCATTATTGTATATTTCGTTGTTCAATCGTCGGCCAAGTGCTACAAATGCCAATAGCAATTGTAGAATACCGTCATTAATAGAACACGCTTGTTGGATGATAAATTCGGTAGCAAAGATAACCCTTGAGCAGGCCAGGCGACTATCACAAATCGTGATGAGGGATAACGGGAGGGAATACACAGGGGCAAATCTGCTGCCTAGACAAAGACGCGCTCAACGTTCGGTTAGTTAGGAAACCGAATGTTGAGCGCGTCTGTAATTACCCGGTGTTTTCGCTAATCAATTAATCGAAACACGCGGTTCCAGCGGATTTTGTGCCAGATGTCAGCCGGAACCGGATCGATGGACATCCAGACGAATACGGCTTTGCCAACAATATGATCGTCGGGTACAAAGCCCCAGTATCGGGAGTCCTCCGAATTATGGCGATTGTCGCCCATCATGAAGTAATAATCCTGTTTGAAGGTATAGGTCGTAATTGGCCGACCATTAATTTGGACGCTGGTGGGTGTTACGGCCACCTGTTCATTCCCTTCGTATCGTTCAATAATGGGTCCATACACGGCAATGGTTTGTTTATTGATGGGTAAGGTCTGGCCTTTTTTGGGCACTGTCAGCGGGCCGAAGTTATCCTGGTTCCAGGGGTGAGCCGAACTGCCGTAAATACCCTGCGCTGCCTGCCCCGGTTGCTCGGTCATGGGATCGATTGCTATAACCCAATCGAACTGTTTAAATTTCTCCATAACATCATGCGTCATGTTGACGCGGTAGCCCACCAGCGTAGTGGTTTTGGTCAGGGGGTTATATTCCTCAAGCGGCTGCCAGTTAATGAATGGGCCTTCGGCTGATTTGAAATCATTGACGATGTCATATTTTCGGAAAAACCGATCGTCGAGCACCTCGGTGGTTTTCACAAAGT
>JAQBNX010000536.1 GCA_028288385.1 Spirosoma sp. | reverse complement strand
CGGCCGCAAGAACCTGGCTTGCCCGTTCAGGACCCAGGTTGCGGAAAAGCCGGAGATCGGTTCCCTGTGAATCCGTTTTAAACCAGTCTACCTGTTTTATTTTCAGACTGTCGAGCGTGGAGCGAAGACTACGGTTTTTCAGTTGGACAACTTTGGTTGGTTCAAATTTGGGTGCAAATGCATACTCCTGAATCAAATCGGGGCGGGGACGGAGCAGGCTGGAGCAGTGGGGAGAAACAGTCAGATAAAAATTTTCTGCCTCCGTGTCTGTTTCGGTAACAATGTGGTTGAAGGTATAAAGCTTTCGAAAATGCCCGGACTCGTTTTCGACAAAGCCAAAATCTCTGTCGTCAGCATCGAATGCAATACAAACGGCATATTTAGCAAACGGCTTCCAGCGTCCATGCAATTGCCCCGATGCACCAATGTCTACCAGCACGGGCGGTTCGGTCTGAAACTCAGGGCGGGAAAGTATTTTGTCGATCATGAAAAAGAATTCGTCATTTGTGGCAGGTGGTTGGTACCAACCACCTAGTTACCACCTATCCTGTGGCCCTGGTGCTCACAGGCCATCTAATGGCAGTCGATGCAGAAGACCAGTCAGCAACCGGGATTTTCGGACACAGGTCATTAAAAACAGGTCGTCCTTATGACGTGGTACTAGTTTCGATATGCAAAGATATTCAATTGAAGGTCCATGCTGTCGTTGCCTTTGTAGCGGTGGTTAACTAACGGTGCATGGCGGTACTGACTGGTGTTAACGTAATACCGAAAACCACTCTCTTCGAGCACCTGCATCACTTGGGCCAGCGTTTGTGGATGGGCCGAATAGGCATGAAACTCCACAAACAAATTCTGGACATAAGCCAGCGCGTCGCGGCAATCGGTTAATACGCCCGTTTCAGCGCCTTCAATGTCCATCTTGAGCATGTCAATATGCGTTTCGCGTAACAGGTAGTCACGTAAGCGGACGGAGGGGACCAACCGCTTGTCGGTCTCGGAGAAAATAGATGCGGAGTCAGCCTGGTCACTGCCAAACCAAATGCCTTTATCGTCCGTCCAGACGGCTTTTTTAACAATCTCTACGCCCGAAATCTGGTTTCTGCGCAGGTTCTCCTGCAACGTGTTGCCAATGTTTTCGTCTGCTTCAAAGGCCATAATACGAGCGTTCGGGTACGTTTGCCGAAAGTATGCAACACTGGTTCCGATATTGGTGCCGCAGTCGAAAATAACCGGCCTCGGACTGGTCGTGTAGAAACGATAAAATTCATCCACAAAAATCTCCCGGAACTGCCAGATGAACGATAGCGCATCGGGTACCTGAAACTGGTATCGCCCAAATTGAACATCGACCAATTGATTACGGGGCCTGTTTCCGTAGCGCAGTGCCAGGCCCAGCAGCCTGCGCCCCTCAGCAGAACGTAGTAGTCGGGCCGTCTCAGTAAATAAAAAGCGAAAAACCCACATAGCGTTTGAATGATGGACCGCAAAGCGGAAGGCTTTTACATGCCGGTCTGTAACTGGTATCCCTTTAAAAGCGCTTCCTTACACTCACTATCGTCTGATTAATGTCTGGCGACAGTTTTAAGCCCACAATTAGTCCAACGAATAAGGTGGTGATTAAGAGCGACCGCCAGGCAATATCCAGCATATTCTGCCATTTAGCATCGGTCGCGGCCGGATATGGAATCTGCACGGCAACCCACCAGACAACAGCGCCAACGACAACGACCGCCCCATTTCGCCAGGTAAAGGGTTGCATCCGAAACGCAAAGCCGACGAAAAGTGTCCGGGCCAGGTTATAGAGCAACGTGGCCAGCGCCCCACCCATAGCCGCGCCATTGATGCCAAAACGTGGAATCAGGTAATTATTAACCGCAATCGTAAAAAACGTAAGCAAGACAAAAAAAACTGAGTCGTAGACGTAGTACCGCGATGTGTTCAGAATAATCCCGTTGATACCCGTGGCCATGTCGATGAGTTTGCCCAATCCGAGCCACAGGATAACGTAGTAACCGGCTTCGTAACCAGCGGGCAAAAACCGGAAGACGTTCGATAAATTAGCGGCAACACCCACGAATACCAAACAGCCTGCGATAAGTTGGTTCAGGCAACTCTTCTGGTAAATAGTGAGGATGTTTTTAAGGTCATTGCTTTTCCATGATTCAGAAATCAGCGTACCCGAAACTTTGTACAGGGCAGTTGCCGGAACTGCAATAACCGTGGCAAAACTAGCCGCAATGCTGTAAACACCCGTGGCGTCAAGACCTAATTCCTTGGTGTTGTTAATCATGACCTTATCAATCGTCAGGATAATCTGCGACGATAAGGCAGTAGAAAGCGTCAGGGCCGCGTAGCGAATCAGGTTTCGGCGCAGGTCGGGGTTAAGAGAAAAAAACCGATGATGAAAAAATAAGGACCTGTCGCGGGCCACCCCCAAAATCATGAGGATTGTTTGCAGAAAGAACGCCAGCAGCCACAACCCAAGAAACTGAGGAAACGTGACCCAGCCAAACCAGTAAACAACGCCCGCTAACAGAATCAGCAGGCGCTGCACAAATTGCTGAAGTACGGTACCGGTCACGGGGTCATAAAGCAGTCGGGCGTAATTATCGAAAACTGTGAAGCAGACCGTAAAGAGCGTGAGCGGAATGAGCAGGTAATAATAATCGACGAACAACGGCGACTGCCCCTGATTATTCTGGATAATCCACGGTCGGGCTAGCCATAGTCCCAGCACACACAGACTAAAACCCACTAACGTTGCTAAACTGGTTAATAACAGATAACCGTTGTGCTGGCGTTCGGCATTGCGGAAGTAAGGAAAATACCGCCCACCCGCTCCATTCATGCCAAGATTAGCGAGCTGAGCCAGCACCAGCGACAGCGAAATCAGCAAGCTTAGTAAACCCACCTGTGCTTTGCTGAACATATTAGGAAAGAAAATTCCCTGCGTCAGGAAGCCGACCCCTACACCCGCGTAGGTATAAATGGAACTCTGAATCGTCTGCCGTTTAATGATACCCACGCAACTGAAAAAGAGAAAGAGTGAAAGGCCTGAAGTGGGGCCAGCGCCTTATTATACGCTTGTCGGCTCCTGCATACTTTCGCTATTGATTAAACGCCACGATAGAGCCGTTCCCGCCTTGATATCCTGGATGGCTGTTTTGCCAATGATGGTATCGTAGTAGCGGGTGTGCAGGCCATTGGCGGGGCGTATGCTGCGCACGTTTTCTGAGGTAAAGGTTTCGCCTGCTTTGATAGCCCGTACTACGTAGAGCGAGCGCTTGAATTGAAGGCTTTTTTCTTCTTTGGGGCTGAGCGTATAGCTGACCGTGCCCATGGCCAGCTGGGCTCGCTCGCTTTCGACAACCAGGCTTTTTAACTCGGCGGGTTCCAGCGAAAAGGCGGAGTCAACCCCACCATCAGCCCGACGCAACGTAACGTGCTTCTCCAAGACGACCGCGCCGAGAGCCACGGCCGCTACGGCCGCCCCAATGCCCATGGTGTGATCGGAAAGACCAACCGGTACGTTGAACAACTCGCGCAGGTGCGGAATGGTCCGTAGGTTAGTCGATTCAGGTGTGGCCGGATACGTACTGGTGCATTTGAGCAGAATCAGGTCGAGGCAACCATTTTCGCGCAGAACTTTGACCGATTCGTCCAAATCAGCAACCGATGCCACCCCGGTGCTCATAATGACAGGTTTGCCGGTTTGGGCAACGCGTTTAAGCAAGATGTGGTCGGTATTCTCAAACGAAGCAATTTTGTAGAGCGGCACGTCCAGCGATTCAAGAAAGTCGATCGCTGTGGTGTCAAAAGGTGAACTGAACGCCACCATACCTCGCTCTTTGGCCCGGTCGAATATCGGTTTGTGCCATTCCCAGGGCGTATAAGCGTCCTGATATAGTGTATACAGGTTTTTGTCAGCCCAGAGTGATTTGGCATCCCGGATAAAAAACTCTTCCGACGCGCCATTGAACGTAATGGTGTCTGGGGTATACGTCTGGAGTTTCAGGGCATGAGCACCGGCATCGGCCACGGCGTCTACAATTTCAAGCGCCCGGTCGAGCGACTGGTTATGGTTGCCCGACATTTCGGCTATAACAAACGGCCGGTGCGTCGGGCTGATGGTATGATGGGCAACCTGAATGGGTTGGTCTTTCGTCATGTCAGCATAAACCTAAGCCCTCCTTACAAGAGGTTAGGTTTCGAGAATATAAACCAAACTGGAGGTTTGCCGGCCTGGAAGGTCAAATTTACCGTTTTCGGCCGACAATCTGAAACCAGCCTGCTCAAAGGCCCGAACCGACGCCCGGTTGTCGGGTTTTATGTAGGCATGAACGGCCACGGCCCCCCACAGTTCCCGACAAACGGCACAGCCCTGTTCAATGAGTTGCCTGGCCAATCCCTTTCCCCGCTCAGTCGCATCAATTGATAGGCTAATAATAACTTCCTCCCATTCATCGACTATGGTTGTTCGCTCGAACCTGACCTGCCCAACGGCTTTACCCGTTTCATTCTCAAACACCAGCAGCAGCGCGTTTAGGTCAGTCAATTTGCCGGTAAACCAGGTTATATGCGTGGCTAACGAAATGGGATTGCTGTTAAACGACTGCCGCCGGGTATCGGGATCGTTGGCCCAAGTAAAATAAAGCTGCACATCGTCCGGCTGAGCGCGTCGGTAGCTTAGCATAACGTATTGAATAGGGTACGCAACCGTTCGGGCGAGCGACCGTCAAAAAACCGGCGTTGGTTAGCCAGTGTAACTATTGTTTCATCCGGCGAAAATTGAAAGCCCTGAATGGCTAATTTCAACATATTCTCCAGGCTAATCACCGGTGTCAGTCGGGTGAGTAAGGTTGGAAAATTAACCGACAACGCTAACTTCTCGTCGGAGAGAAACTGCGCTATCCTGTCCTGGTTCTCGGCGGTGACGATGGCAATCAAGGGCCGGTTTATGGCGCAGACTTCATAAGCAACGGTACTGCAGGCCGTAATGGCCAGGCTGCATTGCCCTAATTCGCTGACCATTTGTGCCGCACTGAGGTTATGAAGAATCGTGAGGTTTGGTAGTTGCTGCCGGAACGCTTCGATGGCTGCCTGGTCAGGGTGAAACGGCCCCAGAACGATACGTATTATCGCCGACGCGTCGACCTGCTGCAGCGCTTCCAGTACTGTCAGCGACGTATTGTGCCGATCTGCACCGCCCAGACTAACGAAAACAGGACCGGGATGAATTTCATCATTCGGTGGTGTGCTGGTTTGCGCTTTGAGAAATTCTGGACGAAGTAGGGCGTAATGCGGCCCCAGGCAAAACTGAGTATATGGCTCAGCGTCATAGTCGGATTCTGTAACATTACCTGCGTGGTTGATCACTACGTCGGCCAGCTGATGCCCCACTACCAAATCGTCAATGAATACCAGCTTCGCTGTTTGCTCACGGACGGCCCGCTGATACGTTTCCCCGAAGGCATAGCCATCCAGAACCGCTACGTTGCCAGGTTTTAAAACCTGGAGAAATTTGGCAACGTCATCCGTTGCGAGCGGCACAACCATTCCCCCGGCGTCCTCAATCAACCGAACGACAGCTGGTGCGGGTTTGACTATGGCAAACTGGAACGTATCGCCCAGCATCTTAGCAAGTGCGAGAGACCGCATGACGTGCCCCATGCCGATTTGTGCGTTGCCGTCGGCGCGAAAAATAAGATGGCTCATAGGGAATGCATGATGCTGTATTTAAACTCGGCTACCTGCCAGTCGCCCTCGGTGTCGATGTCGTGCGCGGCCATTTCTGAAATGATTACTGCGCCCGAATTTGCCGTAATCAGCTGATGACTGTTGCAGAAAGCCGCTACGTCTATAAAGTAGAATTGCCCCGCATCATGGTAGGTAGGTTCCAAATCCTGCGACCGTGTCAGAGCCTGTTCGGGCTGAACCCACTGCACCCTATAATCGCGCAGGTACACGGCCCGCTGAATGGGAAAACTGAATCGTTGAATGGGGTAGACCGTATCAAATTTTTTCTCTGTTAAAAGGGAGAAAGACAAGTTCAGCAAGTCGGACGTTATGAATGGAGCGGTCGGGTAGATACAACAGGCGTAGTCGAATACCTGTCCCTGTTGCGCGTATTCACCAAATACCTCGGTCAAGACCTCGGCGGTTGTTGCAAAATCATGGGCGGTTTGAGGGGTTCGCATAAATGGAACTGTTGCGCCGTATTGCCGCGCAATTTTCCCAATCTCTTCGTCATCCGTCGAGACCATTACGTGATCAAAGAGGCCCGATTGAAGAGCCGAATCAATAACGTAGGCAATAATCGGTTTGCCCAAAAACAGCCGGCTGTTTTTGCCTGGAATCCGCTTACTGCCACCCCGCGCCGTAATGACCGCTACGTTGCTCATCCGGTGGTTTTTTCGAGAAGATACATGTAGTCAACATTGCCACTTTCGCTTGCATTGACATACGGAAACAACTCCTGTTTAACCAGCCTGAGCGACGGGTGACGCTGCTGAAACAGGGTTGCATAATCTGCTTTCCATAAAAATCCCTCGTTTCCCCGGTAGGGAATGGTGGTCAGTTCGGGACTGTAATATTCAAACCCCCATATATACCGGCGGCTGCATCGGACCATCTCGTCCATTATACTGGGTAAATCGGCGGGTGCAATGTGGATAAGGACACCATTGGTACAGACCACATCAAAAAATGCATCGCGAAATGGCAGGTCAAACCCCGAGCCCTGCACGATGTTGATGTTTTGCGTGGTCTGCTTGGCTTTTTCAACGGCATAGCCCTGTAGTTCAATGCCGTACAAATTTGTGAAGCCCGCATCCTGCAAACTACGCAACTGCATGCCCGTATTGCAGCCCACTTCCAGCATGCGTGTTTCGGGCGGCCAGCCAGCCGTAAAACGGGCGTTCATTTCAGCTTTGGTCAGGCCCCAGTTCTGGCGGTAAAAATCGTCCCACTCGGCGCGGTCGCGGGTATTTCGGTCGGTATATTGCTGGCCAAATTCGCCGGACCAGAACGTTTCCTGTTCAGTTTGTGGCATGCTAGCGTGGGTCAGGGTTTTACAAAATAACAGGGCGTAACGGCAAAAGGCAATCGTCTGACAACGATGTTTCTGCCAGCCAGAAATTCTTCAACAGCGGCATTGGCACCCGGAAATACGTTGGCATAATCGTCCAGCATTATCACTCCGCCAGATACCACCCGGTCATAAAGATGGGTTAGTACGGCCAGCGTGGGTTCGTATACATCAACATCGATGTTTAATAGACTAATGCGTAGTTCAGGATGTTTTTCCAGATAAGCGGGGATAGTCTGACCAACATCGCCCTGAATAAAGTCTACATTCTGCCCAACGCCCTTATGGTTCAGTACCGTCATCAATTGTTCGATACTAATGCCTTCTTCGCCCGAGTCGCTGATGAACTTCTCCCGCCAGATCTTATCGCCCGTGAAAGCTGTTTCCGGAAAAGGTCCGAAGGCATCGAAGCCAATAATTTTCTTAGCAGCCGGATTGCTGAGTAACTGCCGGAACGTAGCCAGCCGAATGAGTGACGCGCCTTTGAATACCCCACACTCAACAATGGCGCCGGGAATATCGAGCGTTAGTTTATACAACTCGTAATGGGCCATCACTTTGGCCATGCGGTTTACATCGGATGCCCAGTAGTAATTGTTTTCGTACTCAAACGAGCGGTTAAAATCAGGCAGTTGAACCATTGAGTTAAAATAAGTGGTCGGCGGCTACGGTTCCGCTTTGGTGAAAATCAAAATAATAACCATTTAAAAACGGATTGTCGCTGCGGGCCGTCAGCCAGCCACTGGCCTCACCAAAAAACGCACGCAGCTCCTCGTCGTTGGTCAGCCGAATGGTATACTGGCCGTTGGCTGGCACAATGCCCGAACGTTCCAGCACGGTTTCGTCGGCTTCGCGGTAAAACGACAGCGCTACGTTGGCTGGGCGATCGTAGTGCCGCATCGGAGCCGAGTTGGTCAGGACAACTTCTGAGTTGCCGATGTTGACGAATGGTGCCCATTTAAAGGTGCCGGGCTTATTCAATACCGTGGGATTGCCAACCTGAGGAGCAAAGCAGACATTGCTTGGCAAGGCCGACGCCCGACCGTGCTGGCCCACATTCAGTCCAAATTTTAGCCGGGTAGGAATACGGGTTGAATCTGTCCAGTGGGCAATCAACTGGGCGGTTTTGGCGGCTTCGGTCGATACGCCTGACTTTTTCGCCAAACTGCCTAAGTCAATCTGGATATACTGGCTATCCGCTGATCGAAACGCGTAAGCGTCCATCGCTTCGCCTAGAAGCAGCCCATCAGTGTCAAAAAATCGAAACGACAGCGTAAAGTCCGACGGTGAAAAAATTGGGTAGATGACTAAACGGGTGAAAAAATCATCCGTGACATAGAGAGGAATCGACGTTGCCGAATCCAGAAAACGGTCGTCCTGCCGCGGCCAATACGCCTGATTGTTGGCTACAGGTGAACTGTCGTAGTACGAGTGGGTAATACTGATACTCTGGGCATGATGATCGAGGTTTCCTGCCAGGAAACGAGGTAAAAAACCCGAAAAATTAGGCCCAAACCGAATCATGCCGGGTTCGTCACCAAGTTGGGTTTTCAGGTCCAGGT
>JAQBNX010000534.1 GCA_028288385.1 Spirosoma sp. | reverse complement strand
CGGCTTTGTGTCGGCAATCATGGCCGATTATGATCTTAATAGCGTTCTCAAATTTGCTTCTGAGCATCGGTTCGGCTGCGTTGAACTCATGTGCTGGCCATCGGGCCACTCCGACGCCCGCCGGTATGCCGGAGTAACGCATATTGACGTCGACAACCTTGACGTAGCTCACATTCATGCCCTGACGAATGAGTATGGCGTATCGATTTCGGGTCTTGGCTATTACCCCAATCCGCTCGACCCAAATGCTGAGCAGGCGGAATTTTATCGCGAACACCTTAAAACCATTATACGAGCGGCCGCTAAGCTGGAGGTACCGGTCGTCAATACGTTCATTGGCCGGAATTTCAAACTCAGCATGGCCGATAACCTGAAGCTGTACGCCGAGCATTGGCCCAGTATTGTAAAGGTGGCCGAAGAAAACAACGTGAAGATTGGCATCGAAAACTGCCCGATGTGGTTCACCGACGACGAGTGGCCGGGCGGCAAAAATCTCGCTACGACGCCTGCCGTTTGGGACCGTATGTTCGAGATCATCCCGTCGCGGGCATTGGGTCTCAACTACGACCCCAGCCACCTGATCTGGCAGATGATGGACGAGGTGCGACCTATTTATGACTACCGCGACCGGCTCTACCATATCCACCTTAAAGACGCGAAACTCTACCCCGATAAGCTCAATCGTGTGGGCATCATGGCGAATCCGCTGGAATACCATTCGCCTAAACTGCCGGGGCTGGGCGACGTACGGTGGGGAGCGTTTTTCGCGGCTCTGACGGATGTGCGCTACCGGGGACCGGTCTGCATTGAGGTGGAAGACAAAGCGTATGAGGGTAGCCCTGAAGACGTCAAAACTGCCATCCTGACTGCCCGTAACTACTTAAGTCAGTATCTGGCACTGTAGTCCAAGAGGCTATTCCTTCCTCTGCAATCTTTGCGATCCATGCGCGAAACCCTCAACCGCCTTGATACCGAGTTATTTCTGTGGCTCAATGGTCACTATACACCCTGGCTTGACCCCATCATGGTGTGGGTAACAGAGCGGAATAACTGGTTGCCTTTCTATGTCCTGCTTATTGGCTGGATCGTGTATTGCTACCGCAAACAGGCGCTATCGTTGTTGATCGTAATTGCCGCATCGGTGGCCATTGGCGACCAGGTGACATCATCGGTGCTTAAGCCCCTCACCTTGCGGCTACGCCCCTGCCACGTGCCGGCCCTGCAAAAATTGATTCATCCCGTTCTGGAGTGTGGTGGTTTATATAGCTTCGCATCGTCGCACGCAGCCACCACGTTTGCGCTGGCTGCAAGTTTGTGGTTGCTCACCGGCCAGCGATACCCCTGGATAAAATGGGTATTTTTGTGGGCGCTCGTGGTATCATACAGCCGTATTTATGTGGGTGCCCACTACCCACTCGATGTGCTCGCCGGAATTGGTATTGGCATATTGTCGGCGTTGATAGGCAAGGCTTTATATAACCTGATATCCAGACAATCTGGACATCAACGTATTTGATGACTGGTTATCTTGTTCACATAATATTACTGCTGAGCAACGTAACGTACCACATCCTTACCCAGGCTGATGACCAGTTAAGCCCAAGTAAGCTACCACCTGGCTACGCCAAATACTGGATTACTGGGCTGCCATAATCGCTTGGGCAATAGCCTGGTCTACAATCGTTATTTAAGGTCTTGGAGAATACCGATCAGATAAACGTCATGAAAGCAGATGACTGGCAAACTATTACTTTATAAGTAAGAAGGTTTATAGGGTTAAAAGTCTTGGCTTAGCCCGCTCATACTGCACAGGCCAGGTCATGTCTTCGTTGAGCGTATGGGCAGCCTGAAGTGGAAAGTACGGGCTGCGCAAAAACTCGCGGGCCAGTAGTACAAGGTCTGCCTGACCACTGCTCAGGATGGCCTCGGCCTGTTCTACTGATGTAATCATACCTACGGCGGCTGTCATAATACTCGTTTCCCGTTTGATTCGTTCGGCAAACTGCACCTGATAACCGGGGCCAACGGGGATGCTGGCATGTGGTACGTTGCCACCCGTCGAGCAGTCTACTACGTTAACACCAATTTCCATTAGACGCCTAGCCAGGGTCACCGAGTCATCGGCGGTCCAGCCGCCCTCGGTCCAGTCTGTAGCCGAGATACGTACAAAGAGTGGCAGGTCAGCCGGCCAAACGGTTTGCACACGGGCCACTACGTCCAGCAGCAATCGAATGCGGTTGTCGAACGAACCTCCGTAAGCATCGGTACGCTGGTTGCTCAACGGCGACAGGAATTCGTGCAGCAGGTAGCCGTGGGCCGCATGAATCTCAACCACCTGAAAGCCGGCTTCCAGTGCTCGGTGGGCAGCAGCCTCGAAGTCGGTCAGGACCTTTTGAATACCATCGGCATCGAGTTCAGTTGGCACCGGTTCGGTCTGAACAAATGGAATGGCGCTCGGTGCTACGGTTTGCCAGCCACTCTCTTCGGTTGGATCGATAGCCGTGCCTCCTTTCCACGGACTTCGATGGCTAGCCTTGCGGCCCGCATGAGCCAGTTGAATACCAGCCACGGACCCATGCTGATGTAAAAATTGGACAATTCGCTTTAGTTCAACCACATGCTCATCGGACCAGATGCCAAGATCGTCGGGCGTAATGCGTCCCTCGGGCGATATGGCTGCCGCTTCGGTAAAAATCAGGCCCGCTCCACCTACCGCCCGGCTGCCCAAATGGACCAGGTGCCAGTCGTTGGCAAAGCCGTCTACGCTGGAATATTGACACATGGGCGAAACGACCAGGCGGTTTTTAAGCTGAACTCCACGGAGGGTTATGGGCGAAAATAAAATAGACATAAGGGGTATCGCTCGTTGATAAAATCAATTCAGGACTTTCTTGAGGATTGGGTTCAACGAATTATCTCATTGTTATGCTCGGCGGCCCGATTCGTTGATTCAGCTAAAAATGACTGGGACAAAGCCGTTTCGCTGTCTTTGCCTAATGCGTGTTTTTCGCCAATGCCCCCGGGGGCAGGTAATGAAGCATTTACTACAGCCATCAGTTCACCCATCAGGTTAGGGGCCGTA
>JAQBNX010000478.1 GCA_028288385.1 Spirosoma sp. | reverse complement strand
CTTTCCGGTATTCGCCAATGTTGCCAAATTTTTTGAGGTCGTCAGGATTGTAATACGTTTCCATGAAGCTGGATAAATTTAAGGTACTTACGATTGAGCAAAATAAACAGATTACTTCCGGATTTACTTATAGGCTGGGATACCCGTTATCTCCGCGCCGAGAATCAGGAGGTGAATGTCGTGCGTGCCTTCATAGGTGCTGACCGATTCGAGGTTCATTAAATGGCGCATGACGGGAAAGTCTCCTGTGATGCCCATCGCCCCCAGAATCTGGCGTGCTTCCCGGGCTATGCGCAGCGCCATGTCAATGTTATTCCGCTTAGCCAGTGAAATTTGGGCGGTGTTGGCTTTGTCTTCATTTTTGAGCATCCCAAGCCGCCAGCATAGCAGTTGCGCCTGGGTGACATCGGTAAGCATTTCGGCTAACTTTTTCTGTACTAACTGAAAACTGGCAATCGGTTTGCCAAATTGAATGCGTTCGAGCGCATACCGACGGGCAACTTCGTAACACTCCATGGCGGCACCCAGCGCTCCCCATGCTATGCCGTACCGGGCCTGATCGAGGCATTTTAGGGCGCTTTTCAAGCCAAACGCTTCGGGAAGCAGGTTTTCTTTCGGAACGTGTACGTCCTGGAAAATTAACTCCCCCGTTGTGCTGGCCCGCAGCGACCATTTATTCTCAATCACGTTTGTTGTAAATCCTTCCAGACCACGCTCAACGATGAGTCCCCGAATTTTGCCCTGCTCATTTTTGGCCCACACAATAGCAATATTGGCAATAGGGCCGTTGGTGATCCAGAGCTTAGAGCCGTTAAGCAGGTAGTAATCGCTCCGTTCAATGAAGTTTGTTTCCATGGCGCCCGGGTCCGAGCCGTGGTTGGCTTCGGTGAGTCCAAAACAACCAAGTAACTCTCCTTTGGCCAGTCGCGGCAGGTATTTTATTTTCTGCTGTTCCGAACCGAATGTAAAAATCGGGTACATGACCAGCGAACTCTGCACCGACACGCACGAGCGCATCCCGGAATCGCCCCGCTCAATCTCCTGCGTCATCAGGCCATAGCTGATCTGGTCCAGCCCGCCCCCGCCGTACTGGGCTGGAATGGTAGGACCAAACGCACCGATCTGCCCGAACTTAGGCACTAGCTGCGCGGGGAATTCAGACCGTTGAGCGTATTCCTCTACAATTGGCGTAATTTCTCGTTTCACAAAATCTCGTACAGCGGAACGAACGAGTTTGTGTTCAGCCGTAAGCAGATCATCGAGACAATAGAAATCCGGCGATTCATAAGAATCCATCTTGTTTCGGGGCGAGGTAACGATTGGCGCTTGCATTCAATTTTAACTTTAAATCAGAACCGTTGTTAGCCAAGATAGGGAATTTTACCAGTTAACTATTGGCCGTTGTTAGCAGATTGTACTTTTTGAGACACCAATGAACCTACCGCTTAATAATCCTCTCTCCATTGAACCTACCGCTCACTAAATTTTATAGTGCTGAAAACTGAAACACTATATTTACCATTATTAAATTATGTTTCTTCTTAAACTTTACTATTACATAAACCTGGATTTAGATATATGTATAGCCAGGTGTACTAAACTAATCGTCAATCTATGCTAACAAATGAGTAGTGTACTTGTAAAGTGACCCATAACTGAGGGATTTGTCTGAATTAGACACTCCACTCCATCAGTTATGTTGGCTACTACACCTCTCTTCCCCGCCAGTCAAAACGCCAATTTCTTTCATCATAATTGGTGGCTAGTAATGCTCATTTTGGTTGGCTTTTCTAGCTCTTTAGTTGCTCAGTCGCTACCCTCGGGCTTTGCCAGCAGCCAGGTACAGGCTGGCTATAACACATCCGTTGGAATTATTTTCTCACCTGATGGTCGTCAGTTCTTTGTCTGGGAGAAGTCTGGCAAGGTCTATGTCTCTACCTGGAATGGAACCGCTTATGTCCGCCAGAACACCCCCATCCTTGACATCAGCGAGGAAGTAGGAAACTGGCGTGACTTTGGCCTGCTCAGCATTTGTCTGGATCCGGACTTTGCTCATAACGGGCTGATGTACTTGTACTATGCAGTAGACCGCCATCATCTGCTCTACTATGGTACGCCCCAGTATAACAAGGCAGCGGATGAATACTTCAATGCCAGTATTGGCCGCATAACGCGTTACCGGATCAATACCACCGGTGGTACACTCGCTGCCGACTACGCCAGTCGACTCGTGTTGCTGGGTGAAACCAGATCAACAGGTGTACCCTTAACACACGAATCCCATGCTGGCGGTACGTTGCTGTTTGGGCGGGACGGTACGTTACTGGTTTCTACGGGCGATGGTGCCACCTACGAAGGCGTCGATGTGGGTAGTGACCCAACTACCTACTTTCAAAAAGCCTTGAACGATGGCATCCTGAAACCCTCTGAGAATGTGGGTTCCTTTCGTTCACAAGTAGTTAATTCACTCTGTGGTAAGGTGCTACGTATCGACCCAACTAATGGCGATGGTATTCCCAGTAACCCGTTCTATGATGCGGGCAATGCCCGTTCGGCACGCTCCCGGGTCTGGGCTATGGGCTTCCGCAACCCTTACCGCATGACCATGCAGCCTAACACGGGATCAACTAACCCCGCCGATGGTAATCCCGGCAGGCTACTGCTAAGTGATGTAGGCTGGAACACGTCCGAAGAGTTCAACGTCATCGATCAGCCTGGGCTTAACTGCGGCTGGCCTCTCTACGAAGGCATGGATAAAACCGTTTACTATTACGGTAAAAACATCGCTAATCAGGAAGAACCTGGTCAGCCTACCTTTGAGAGCCTGTGTGTGCAGCCTACCTCACCAACCATCGATCCCGATAAAACCAAACGGCGCTTTACCCACGCACGCCCTGCTTTAGACTGGAACCAGGACGCCCCCATTGCCCGCGTACCATCGTTCCAGGGCAGCACCCCAATGGCCCTTACCATCGGCTCAGGTGGTGCGCCTGCTGGCCAACCTTTTGCGGGCAATTGTTCCATCGGTGGCGCTTTTTATACAGGTACCTCATTCCCGGCCGCCTATCAGAATACGTATTTCTTTACGGACTTTGGTTTGAACTGGATACGTAATCTAGCGCTGCATGATGATGGCGACCACGTAGTACACGAAGTGCGC
>JAQBNX010000398.1 GCA_028288385.1 Spirosoma sp. | reverse complement strand
TAACGGAATGGCGTTGAGGGGGACCAGTACATTAGGAATCAGGTAATCTGGCAGGGTGGTTTTCAGGAAAGCCCGCAACTTATCCGGCTGAATAACTGCATTCCCCTTAGGCACTACATAGCCTATTAAACGCTTCACACCGGAAGGTAAGGTATCGGCCAGTACCAGGGCCTCACCAACCGCTGGGTGCCGGCAGAGTGCCTGTTCAATCTCCGCTGGCTCTATCCGGAAGCCACGTATTTTCAACTGATCGTCCAACCGACCCAAGAACTCAATGGTGCCATCGGCAAGATAGCGGGTCAGATCACCGGTTCGATAAAGTCGGGCCCCAGCCTGATGGCTGAATGGATTAGCAATGAACTTCTTTGCGGTGAGATCAGGCTCGTTGAGGTACCCTATCGCCAATCCATCACCGCCAATCAGCAATTCGCCCGGCATCCCCACTGGCATCGGGTTCAGGAAAGAATCGACAATGTATAACTGCGTGTTACTGACGGGTCTGCCAATGGGTACGGAACCCATCTCCCAACCAGTTGTCGAAAGCGGGAAAAAACTGGCAAAGGTGGTACTTTCTGTTGGGCCGTAGCCGTTAACCATCTGGCAGGCAGGCAACTGACGCCTGGCCCGAACCACATGCTGGGCCGAAGCTGCTTCCCCACCGATGGCCAGTTGAGTTAAGGTCGTTAAGCCATCGATACCACTATCGACTAATACGTTAAACAAGGCCGTTGTAAAAAAAGCGGTGTTGACCCCATGGGTTTGGATGGTCTGTTTGATGGCTTCGAGCGATGGGAGGCTCTGTGCCACCAGTACCAGCCGACCGCCATTTGCCAGACTTCCCCATATCTCCAGGGTGGAGGCATCAAACGCCAGTGGGGCCAGCCCGAGCATGCACACCGTTTCATTAAGCCTCAGGTAATTGGCTCCCTGAACGGTTCGCCCGATCGCCCGGTGCGAAATCGCGACGCCCTTTGGCTGACCGGTCGACCCGGATGTAAATAAGACATAGGCAACGGCTTCGGCATTGATTGTGACAGCCAGATTCTGATCGCTTTGCTGGGCGATAAAATATTCCTCGTCGTCCACCAGGATACATCTGTTCTCGGGTGGCAGACGATCCCGTTCCGCTTTTCGGGTAATGATGTGCTGAACGCCCGTTTGCGATATTAACTGATGCAGGCGAGCGGCCGGATAGCTGGGATCAAGGGGTACGTAAGCGCCCCCTGCTTTTAGGATAGCCAGCAGACTAATGACCATCTCGGGTGAGCGCTCCAAGCAAAGGCCCACCAGCATATTGGGTGTTACGCCTTGTTTTTGCAGATACCGGGCTAGTTGATTGGCCCGCTGATTTAGTTGCTCATACGTCAGCGCGACGGGTCCACAGCGTAACGCTTCCGCCTGAGGCCTTTTCATCACCTGGGTTTCAACCAGTTGACAAACGAGTTGGTCACGCGGGTACGGAAATGCCGTTGCATTCCAGTCATGCAGGATCTGTCTCTGTTCGTCGCCAGTGAGTAAGTGCACCGCTCGGAGGGGCAAATTGGGCTGGCTAATCAACTGCTCCAGCCCAATCTGCCACCGGTTTACCAACTCCGCTACCCAGTATGCTGACCAGATACCAGCGTCAAAAACGATTTGAAAGGTTCCATCCTCTTTCTCTGGCACCCCGATCATGATTGATTTCCCCGGCAAAGAACCAGCCAGTGCTTGCCTGCCAAGACAAACCAGAATAGGGTATCCGCTGTCGGCAAATTCGCCTGCTCTGGCCTGTAAAGCAGGTTGAGTTATCCAGGTTTCCCGGGCAAACGTCAGGTGTGTATCCACCTCTGCCTGAGCCTGTCGAACCCGGGTACACGCCTGCTCAAAGCTTGATTCCCACTCAAATTCAATTTGAAGCGGAAGACTGTCAGCCAACAAACCGACCGAGTTCGTTGAAAGCTGGGCACTTTGATGCGATCGGTACCCCACACTCACCGATGGCTGATTCGTCAACCGCGCCAGCGTAATGAGTAGCGCCGTTAGTAGCTGATGGACCTGGTTGCTCGGCTCATTAACTGGTTGAATCGCCTTCTTTGCCACTGCACTCAGCACGACATCGATTCGTTCAATGATCGGCGTAGTGGTTGTAGTTTTCTCAGCAGCCCACGAAAGCGTTGTGGATTGAAAATAGAGCCTTTTGTTAACCCAGTACGCCTGATGACGAGCACACTGTTCGGTGATCGTTTGAATGATTTGACTAACCGCTGGTTCAGGATGCGATAGTACATACCCAATGCCAAGGTCAGCCTGCTCACAAAATGCGGCTATCGACAGGAGCTCACCATCCAGAGTTCGGATCTTGCTAAGAGTGAGCGAAAAGTCACGGGTGGCCACCAGCAGAATATCGGGCAAAATGGATTCAATCGGTCCCGGCGGTTGCTGCGATGCTGTTGAGGTGGCCACTACGTCGCTGACCAGCCAGAACCGATCACCGGTCCAGATTTTCAATAAACCGAACGGGTTTGCCCCAAATCCAAAATCGAGAGCCCGATGCAGCCGGGTGATTTCGGCCGCTGATACGGACCAGTTTATGAGCAGATCTGGCCATTTATGGCGGGCGTAATAGGAACGTTGGGTCAGGTCCTGCGGCTGAATGATCAGCTTATGGCTCGTGAGGTCATCGATCAGTTTCTGAAACGAATCAACGGCGGCCGCGTAACATTTGATATTAAGGCTTATCGATGTTTCGTCTGGCTCAATGAGGAATCGGTTTTGCCGGACAATCGCCCCCGTATCGATGCCCCTGTCTACCAGATGCCAGGTTATGCCGTGCGTTTTTTCACCGTTCACCAGCGCCCAGAACGTGGCATTTACCCCCGCATAGGCGGGCAGTGGACCATCGTGATAATTTACGGTATGCAGACGGGGAAGCCGTAAAATCGCTTCCGGAAGAATAGAGCCGTTGGCAATACTGAATAAGTAATCGAAGGGCTCGGCCGTTAAGATAGCGGCCCAATCGGCTGCTGAATCAATATAGGGTAGCCCAGCTGTATGGCAATAGGTATGTACCTGAGGGTCATCACTGATAATACCGTTGACCAGAAAGCCACGCTGGCTCAGAATCGTTGCGCATTCAATCAGCAGCGTACCCTCGCCAATTACAAAGCAGTTGAAAGTCATTGGGAAAGCGGCAGTAGACGCTAAAATTACAACCCCGTTGATGGTTGCCCTGCCAAATTAACTCATTTCTCCTAAAGGCAACTAACACAGGATTGGCGACTGTGAGCGTCAACCCTGCGGTTGCGCACGGAATAAATGGTGTGCGATTAATTATTGAGGAGCTAATAGACCTGAATCGAGAGTATAAAATCTGGGAGTGGCGGCAAGTGGTTTATAGGCTACGGCTCCCGGATACCCTTTGTCAACCGTAAAACCACCAACCGTCCAGGCGTCGCCAGCATCCATTCGATACGTGGTTTCCCAAACGGCGCCTAATCTGGAAGCAATGTCGGTAAAATCAGGGCCGATGCCCTGTCCGGTCGCCTTAACAAGGGCTTCTTTACGGATCCATAACTCGTAAAAACGGAGTCGACCCTGTTCTGCCTGTTCAATAGTCAGCCGTTCCTGCGCATTGAAGCTAAACGGAAGAACATCTTCAAAAGGAAAGTCGGCCTTTATGGCTTCCACATCGACGCCAATCTCGGTTTTGCCAATGGCCAAGACTATCCAGTTGCCGGAATGAGCCGTATTGAAATACCATCCCGAATCGTCGACTAATTTGGGTTTGTTGTTCATACCCCTTGTCAGATGAACAGCCAAAGCGGGCTGATTCAGGTATTTTCCGAGCAGGACCCTCAATAAACTTCGCGCGTACAGCGATCGGAACCGATCCTCCTGACGCCGATACCGCTGTGCTCGCTGGATTTCATCAGGCTGAAGCATGGCCTGCCAGACTGGCGGGTTGGCCAACCAGTCTGGGCAATAAAATCTGAAAACCGCTACGTCTTCATTGAAGGGGCACATTTGCCAGGCTATCCAGGTAAAGTAATCGTACTCGCTACCGGAGACTGCGTCTATCAGGAAGTCATTCCCCTGGTAGAGGATTAATCGTACGGATGAAATCATATTTAGAGTATCAAAGCGTAGAAAACGTCCAACGCATAATCATGCATTGGACGTTTTCTTACTGTGCTATATTATTCACCAGTCTTTGTGAGTGTCTTGTTCTGATTTTATTCGGACCTTTTTCTGAACGGCAGCCAGAGGAGAGGTCTGGTTGGGCTATTGCTACGTTCGTCAAGGCAAATCCGGATCGCACAATTTAAATTTTTTAATCCTTATTGTTGTCACAAAATGGGTGCTAACCAGTCCTTGGTGTAAACGCTAAAACGACATGGATACTCCGTTTCTGGTGCCCATTGAAAAGCCAAAAAGCTTACTCTGGAAAGTGCTTTATTTCTTTACCCGTCGACGATTCGGTAAAGTCATCACGCCCTTGAAAGTCATGGCCGTCCGACTTCCCGTTGCATTCGGGTCATTTTCGGGTAAAATAGGCCAACTCGACAAAAAGCTGCAACTGCCGGCCGAAACCGTTATGCTCATCCGCGAACGGGTAGCCCAACTTAATGTATGCCTTTTCTGTATCGATATCGGACGGGCGCATACCATTATGGCCGCTATGAACCAGGCTAAATTCGATGCCTTACCCGAATACCAAACCAGCCCACTGTTTGCTCAAAATGAAAAAGTACTCCTCGATTTTGTTACCAGACTGACCCATGACCGCAAAATGGAAGCGGAACTCTTCAACAGGCTCGCCCAACACTATGATGAACGGTCGATTTGTGAAATTGTCTGGATTGTAGCGACCGAATTTTACTACAACATCGGTAATATTGGCTTAAATATTCACTCCGACATGATCTGCGATGTGGCTCGCAAAAAGGGCCATCAACAGGCGACAGATTTAGTCTCTTCCTGGTGAACTACTGACAAGACCGGTTATAAAGATGGGGCTGCCTATTCGCTGCTTATGGTACTAACAACGGAAATCCTTCAGCTTCATTCATACCTGTTTCATATCGCCTATGACATGCTCGGTGTGGTCGAAGAAGCGGAAGATATTGTTCAGGACGTGTATGAAAAATGGATGTCGGTTCAAGACGTCCAGCAGCCAAAGGCCTATTTGGGGCGTATGACGGTGAATCGAAGCATCGATCGGCTCAACGAACTCAAGCAACATCGGGAAAGCTACACAGGCCCCTGGTTACCTGAACCCTATATCACGCTCGATCCTGATCCGTCTCCAACTATCGAGTATGGCCTGTTGTTTCTGCTGGAACGGCTGAACCCCTTTGAACGGGCCGTGTTTATCCTGCGGGAAAGCTTTTTGGAAGAGTATCCTGCCATCGCCGAACTGACTGGACTCTCCCTCGACAACTGCCGTCAGTTGTTACACCGAGCGCGGGAAAAACTGGGCCGCACTCAAATTCAGCGTGGGGAGCCGACTACCCAACGCGCGCGGACCGAAGCGTTTGTTTTAGCCCTACAGCATCAGGATCGGCAGGCCCTCCACCAATTGCTTCAATCGGATATCGAATTATTCAGTGACGGGGGTGGCAAACGGGCAGCCGGTCTGAAACCACTTTTTGGTCTTGACAAAGTGATGAGGTTTCTGTTAGGTATTATGCAGCTTCCAGAAAATCAGCGCAACGAATATGACTACCGGCCGGCTTATGCCAACGGGATGCCCACTGCCCTGTTTTATCGCCGATCAACGGGTGAGTTAGATTCAATGTCCTACGTGGTATGGGATGCAAGCGGAATCGTCCGGCTGTTGTACGTGCGCAATCCGGATAAACTCTACATTCGGGCAGGCATACAACCCTAAAGGCCTAAGACTGTCTTGTCCTGAAAGTATTCGGAGTTTTCGTGGACGATTTTGATCAAGTTCTAATTTCTGCTAAGCTATTAATTAACAAGGGTTTATTTAGCTCGTTAAACAAAGGAAGCAAACCTTTTACTCAACGAGAATAGCCTTAACCCGTCCTAAATTGTGTTGAGTATAGAACTGAGCAGATCCGGAATCCTCTTTAAACATTTTTAAGTCGGGGAGGGCATCGGTTTAGATTAACTGCTGTAAGCTCTAATCCTCGAGCATACGCTTCATAACCAACTTATTACGGTTGACCTGCTCAAAACAGCGACTCAAGCTTAACGAGTTGCTGAACTGGATTTGCCTACTCACCTTCGTATCAGGAACTGGCCCTGTCGGTGCAACACGTTTGTAAATAGTACCTTACCAGGTGCCTTGTCTTGTTCATCGTCAGGAAAATGAAACGGACCTTCAAGCCATTTACACTGCCTTTAATGGGCAAATCAAGCGCAAGTGGTCTAGCTCACAAGCCGTTTCTGTCCCTATTAAACTGGCCGAACTGCCTTTTTAGGCTGGAAATAACTCTTTAGGTAACATAACACATGACATCGCTATGGATACTACTAATAGGGTTCGTCCTGATGCAGGGAAAGGCGCCAAACCCGCCTGCGGGCGTTGCCCGATCAGGTTCGGTGGTTATCAGCAGCAGTGTTCTGGATACCGAACAGGCTCGTCTGACAGTAATCGCCTTCCTGACCTGGTACAAAAATCATATGCAGCTTGCCAATCAAATCAAGTTGGTAAACCAGCAGGCTGGAAAACCGTACTCGGTCAATCTGAAGAACGGTGAGCGTTATCTGACCTACCTCAAAAGCAGTCATCTGCTGACGGATACGTACCTGAATGGGTGGCGTCTTTTTTTTAAGGAGCGTCAGGAGGGTTTCCGGCTCAATCCGCAGACCGAAGGGCCTCCCACCGGATTTGACTATGATTTAGTGATGCTCACCCAGGATGTAAATCAGCAGCTGGCCTCGCTCAACTCACTAAAGGTCAAGCGGGTGAAACTAGTAAAGAAACAAGCGACCGTAACGTGTGTGCTGGGCGATACATACGAATTTCGGTTGGTGCACGATACGAACCGATGGCTAATAAACGAGATTCTAAACCTGAGTCAGGTATAAGGCCGTAATAATAAACTAACAATCCTAACTCGTAAAAACATGTCTTTATTTTGGGTCTTATGGGGTATCGACGTATTGGTTGCCCTTGTGTTAGTTTACTTCTTTTTTATCGGCCTGGGTGATGGTTCGGTTTCCTCGTTCAATATACTCCTTTGGCTGGCCATACTAGGCAGCCTGACTGCTGTCTTAGTGGGGGGCTATTGGCTGTTTACGCATCAACACACCCTTATGGCTAAGCTCTTGCTGGCCCTATTGGCGGTGCCAAGCCTACTCTATGGGCTGTTCATGCTAATCGTGCTCATGACCAATCCTCGCTGGAACTGACTTGCCGTGGAAACCACGATCAACTGTTCGTGCTGATGAGGCTTTCAGCGATTCAGAAATAGAAAACTATTTGTAGGAATTACCAAAACGGCAATCCACCATCAACAGATAAATATTACCGTTAATGTAATAAATATTACATAGTACCTTGTATTGCATATAATTGGCATTCAAAAACTGATAATGCCAATGAAAATTAATTCGCCAGGTGCAGATACCTTCTGGTTTCCAGGTCGTTGGATAGGAGGAACTTCTATGATTATAGGACCAGTCCTACTCCTGTTGGGAGAGCTTCTTCGAGTTCAGTTTGATTTCTTCTTTCCCCAACAGCTCAAAGCTTTTGACGAGCATCCAACACGTTTAGTGACTGCCTACAGTTTTTTCTTGGCGGGCAATATCCTCCTATGGCCGGCAATACTAACACTCACTAGGTTAATTGGCCGCACAAAACCAGCTTGGGCACTCTGGGGAGGAACGTTGGTTATGCTGGGACTATTTGCCCGTACCTTCCACTATGGCATTAATCATTTAGCCTTTCAATTAGTCAGGGTTCAAAACTTACAACAGGCAACTAAGGCCGTAGCAGACTCTTATGGCGCTTTCCACATTGTAGCTAGTCTGTCGGCAGCTATCCTGTTTGGCTGGACTATATTAGCTATCGGGGCATATAGCTCAGGTACACTTAATCTGCTCGGTTCGTTGGCATTGGGTTTAATGTCAGCTTTAATGCTTGGCGTGTTGAAAGGAAGTTCAGTGGTATCAGTTCTAGCTACGGTTGGCCTTTGTATCGCTTTAATACCTCTTGGCATTAAGGTGCTAAGAGATGGACCTGTACCGACGACTCAAAGCATCTTAGGCTGGTCCATGCTGATGCTGGGATTAGTCACGCTGATGTACTTTTTCGGCCAAGCAGGTTAACCTGAGCAGTAGGCTGTATTGGTGAATTCTACAATTTTCATGATTACGAAGTCGGCAATTGGTAGGAGCTATTCTAAGTATATTCTCTTTATATATGATGAGTTATACAGCACTTCAGTGAAAAGTACTGAACACAAATGAGGGCTAAGCAAGCCCTCATTTGTGTCTATAGTAATTGGTAATATTCTATCAACCAAATGCATTGATGTGCTTCTGGAAGATGGCGTCGTATTTGCTGGCGGCTGCCGTTTGCTTGGCTTCCTTGCAGGCTTCCACAATGGTTTGCAGCACGTATAAGTCGGCGTCGGGGCTGCCGAAACGACCGTTGCCACTCTTATCATAGGTCAGGTTCTGGTCGGCGCGGGCCGACATGGTGTCGGCAATCTGGAGCGCTTTCTTGGTATCTCCAATGCTGAAGTAGAACCGGACGTAGTTGGACGAGATCTGGTCATAGGGAATGCTCTTGTCAGGAATTACACGTAGCGAATAATCCAGCACTTCCCTTGCTTTGGCAGGTTTCCCTTCCCGAATGAACTGATCGGCTAACCGGAAGAATGCGATGCGGGCCGATATCACCGGCGGACCTTTGTACGTCTCGTCATAATACACATCCGGGTTGTCAAACTCACGCCAGAATGTCTTCTTGGTCATGTTCGTGTACATAATGTCCGAGTTGACAAAACCATCCGTAGCCCCCGGCACGGCCACCGGCATTAGCCGATAGGCATAGCCCTCCAACTGCATGTGATTCTTCAGACTCAGGTAATTGTCACTCGCCAGCGTACTCGAAAAATAAATAGGCCGCTGCCAGTTGTTGGTAGCGATCATGTCGAGCATGATGAGGTCGGGCTTGTAGAGATCCTTTTTGCCGATGGTCCACTGCAGGGTATCCTTCATGAAGGGTTTAAGGTCGGCCGGAACAAAGTTTGCCTTGTCGACGGCCGCTTTATCAATCGGCAGGAACAACACCGACGATGGCAAAACACTCGTCATGTCGCCGTTGGTGAGCGGTACCTGAATGGCCGCATTACTGGTCTTGATCAGGTTGATGTATTGCTTGAGGTCGATGCCATTTTTGACGCCCGCCACTTCATAAAAGGGTATGATGTCGTTTTTACCCTTGTTGAACTGATCAAACTCCAGCGAGATCGGCAAGGCTTCGGATTCATAGGTCTTGCGCTTCATCTGCTGAATGTACCACTCCGTACCAAGCAGACTCAGGTTACAAACCCTCACATCGCGCCGGAATCCTTCAACCTCCTGTACATACCAGAGCGGGAACGTATCGTTGTCGCCACCCGTGAACAGAATGGCATTTGGCGCACATGAGTTAAGCAGATTCTTGGCAAAGTCGACCGACTGGTAGCGGTGGTTACGGTTGTGGTTGTCCCAGCTTTTAGCTCCCATCATAACGGGCACAAGCAGGCTCAGCCCAACAACCAATCCGTTACGTGTCATGTCCGATTTCAAATAGGCACGTAGTCCTTCAGCGATGGCCATAACGCCTAAACCTACCCAGATAGCAAAGAAATAGAACGAGCCAACGTAGATATAGTCACGTTCGCGGGGTTCTGAGGGGGGTGAGTTCAGGAAGATCTGGAGGGCAATGCCCGTAAATAGGAACAATAACCCGACAATCAGAAAATCGCGCCGACGGCGGAAATATTGAAATACGATACCAAACAGCCCCAGCATAAAGGGCAGCATGTAAAAGTTATCGCGGGCTTTGTTGTTTTTCAACAGGTCCGGAGTGCCGGCATCTGACGACCAGGGCAGTAGGTAGCCCGCGCCTTCCTCGTCTGACTCACGCCCGGCAAAGTTCCACATCAGGTAGCGCCACCACATGTGGCCCAACTGATAACTAAACAGGTACTTTAGGTTATCGCCCATAGTGGGTTTCTGCCCTTCGGCGAGGCCCAGCATCTGGCGGTATAATTGCGGGTGATTCTGCTGGCTGCTGTAGACGCGGGGGAACAGCATTTCGTCGCCGGGGGCGTAGATGTATTCAGGCTGGTGATCGAAGATGACGTATTTATTGCCTTCTTTTTTCCAAACTGGCGCCCCTTGTTTCTGGTCAATTGGGCGGGCTGTGAAGACCGGGCCGTAGAGTAAAGACCGACTGCCATACTGCTCCCGCCGTAAGTAAGACAGGAAGTTCAGCGCGTCGTCTGGTTTGTTCTCGTTGATGGGCGGGTTAAAATCGGCTCGTACCAGCACCTGCATGTACGACGCATAGCCGATTAGCACGAACGCCAGCGCCAGCAAGGCTGTGTTAAGAATTGGCCGTTTATGCCGGGCCGACCAGATGATGGCATACGTAACGGCACCAAGGAATATGACCACGAAAAACGTCATGCCCGAGTTGAACGGCAGCCCCAGTGTATTGACAAAGAACCGCTCCACAAAAAATGCCATACCCGGCAGCCCCGGAATGATGCCCGAGTTAATGATACCGAGAATTACCAGACCAATACCAAAGGCAGTCGCTCCACCCCAAAACGTTGACCGGGGAGATTTTTTGAAGTAATAGATCAGCGCCAGCGCGGGCAGCGTCACCAGGTTCAGTAAGTGAACGCCGATGGAGAGGCCCGTCAGGTAAGCAATGAAGATCAGCCAGCGGTTGGCAGCCGCTTCGTCCTCAATGCGTTCCCATTTGAAGGCTGCCCACACAACGATAGCCGTGAAAAAAGACGACA
>JAQBNX010000391.1 GCA_028288385.1 Spirosoma sp. | reverse complement strand
GTAAAGTGGGCCTACAAAGCACCGGAAGGCGCGGGCGATACGCATTACTCCATTCTACGTGGCAGCAAGGCAAACCTGATTATCCGTCAGGGAGCCGAGCAGCAGTACAAGCCAACGCTCTACATTGAGGCTGTGGGGGGCAACAAAACTTTGGATGCTTCGCTTAAGACTGTTTTGCCAACCATTCAGCAGGAGTTCCCTGGTGTAGACGTGAAAAAAACAACCGGCGGCTGGGAGGTAATCATTCCCGAAAAATACAAAGAAGGTCACGAAGCTCACTTTGGCCGGGTCATGGAAAAATACCTCGCCTACCTGAAAGCGGGCGCCATGCCAGCCTGGGAAGTGCCAAACATGATTGCCAAATATTACACGACCACGCAGGCTCTTGAACTGGCCCGGAAATCACCACTTGTCGCAAGCGGCCAATAACAGTACCTACTCAAGCATACTTTTCAGAAATCATGCATCAAAATCAGGATAATAATCGGCGAACGTTCCTTAAAGAATCCATTACTACCGCGGCTGGTCTGGTCATGGGGTCGGCCTTATCGGCAGAGGCCATAAGCGGGTCAAAACACGTAACGGCTAGCCAGCAAGCGCCACTGATAACGGCGCCTAAAGCCCCCCGCATTCGGTTCTCGGTCATTAAAATGAACCACGGGCATATCTATAGCCAGGTTGAAGCGGTGATTCGGGGTGGGGGCGAACTGGTTTCGTTTTACGCACCGGAAGCCGATCTGGCGGCTGCTTTTGCCAAACGATATCCGCAGGCTAAAGCAGCTACGAGTGAGAAGGCCATTCTGGAAGACAACTCCATTCAACTCGTGCTCACCTCCGCAATTCCCGAAGAGCGTGCTCCGCTGGGTGTTCAGGTGATGCGCCACGGTAAGGATTTCATGACCGACAAACCGGGTATCACCACACTCGATCAACTTGCGGAAGTACGGCGGGTTCAGAAAGAAACCAAGCGTATCTACTCGATTATGTACAGTGAACGGCTGGAAAACCGGGCAACGGTCAAAGCTGGTGAACTGGTCAAAGCCGGGGCCATTGGCAACGTAATCCAGACGATTGGCCTGGGGCCCCACCGCATGACACCAAAATCTAGACCGGCGTGGTTTTTCGACAAAAAGCAGTTTGGCGGTATAATTTGCGACATTGGTTCGCACCAGTTCGATCAGTTTCTGTTCTTTACAGGTTCTAAAAAAGCGGACATCGTCGCGTCTCAGGTTGGCAACGTCCATTACCCGCAGTACCCTAAGTTCGAAGACTTCGGCGACGTGATGCTACGCGGTGATGGGGGAACGGGTTACATCCGCGTCGATTGGTTTACCCCCGACGGACTCAAATCCTGGGGCGATGGCCGACTGACCATCCTGGGAACAGAGGGCTTCATTGAGATTCGTAAGAATATTGACCCCGCTGGTCGTGAGGGCGGCAACCACTTGTTTATAACTGATCAGAAAGAGACCCGCTACGTGGATTCCAGTAAAGAACCACTGCCTTATGGCGAACAACTCGTTAGCGACATCCTGAATCGGACTGAGACAGCCATGTCGCAGGAGCATTGTTTTCTGGCGACCGAGCTGGCCCTAAAAGCGCAGAAACAGGCACAGACAATAAACCAGAAGAAATAAGCTGTTATCAGGTATGAACCGACTGACGACAAGCTGGATAGCTGCCCTGTTTTTAGTGATGAGGCTCACCGCCCCTGTCTGGGCAACCGATGAGGTCAACTGGAAGAAAGTCAGGGTGCTAGTCTATACGAAGAATGGCAAAGGCTATGTTCATGATAATATCCCGAATGCCGTTCTATGCATTCAGAAACTGGGACAACAGCACGGCTTCACCGTTGATGTTTCTGACCAGCCAACAGTTTTCTCCGAGACTAACCTAAAGCAGTACACGCTGCTGATTTTTCCCAGCACGAACAACGACGTGTTTGATACGGATGGCCAGCGGCTAGCGTTCCGTCGGTATATTGAAGCCGGTGGTGGTTTGGTAGGGATTCATTCGGTCATGGGTACTGAACGGAACTGGACCTGGTTTAAACGGATGATTGGCGGTACGTTTGCCTGGCATCCGCCGTTCCAAAAGATCCGGGTTAACGTAATAGACACAAAACATCCGTCCATGCAAGGCATACCGGCCGTGTGGGAAAAGGAAGACGAGTGCTATTTTACAAAAGACATGACACCCGGCCCAACCGTCATTATGGCCAACGACCTGACCTCGCTCAATGACAAAGAAGCCGAGAAGGTAAAGGCGGCCCGTGGTTCATACACCGAGCTGTATCCCTCCGCCTGGTACTATAATTTCGACGGCGGCTACACCTGGTGTACCACCCTCGGTCATGCGAAAGCCGATTACGAAGACCCCTTATTTGTGCGACACATTTTTCAGGGTATTGGCTTCGTGGCCAATCAGGTCCGGAAAATAGACATTCGTAAAGCGTACGCGGAGTCGAGAGACACTCCCATCCGATAAAAACACATCGTGTAGAGAATTAATACATGGAACAGGTTACAGATTACCAGCATGGACAAGAGCCAGCCACGGCGGCTACCTTCAGCCAGGTGTTTTCGCTGGCCGGAAAACTTGCCCTAATTACCGGTGGTGGTAGTGGTATTGGCTTTGATATTGCCCGGTGCATGGTAGAAGCCGGTGCCACTGTCATTATCACCGGTCGCCGGGAGCAACCGCTGCAGGACGCCGTTGCTTCACTGACCGCTGGCCGCTCAACGCCTTCGGCCTATTACGTTGTCAATGA
>JAQBNX010000390.1 GCA_028288385.1 Spirosoma sp. | reverse complement strand
CCGCTTGGCCAACCGATCAATGTTAGGCGATTTAACAAAGCTATTTCCATAGCATCCCAAATCATTGTTCAGATCATCGACCGCAATAAACAGTACGTTGTACTTTTTATTGGCCTTCGCTGGCGGTTCATCAGGTTTAAAACCCGTCAGAATGGTCAGGCTCACCAGGCCATAGAATAACAGACGTATTGATGGTTTTTTCATTCTTCTGTTTCTTTTTTGGTAGGAGCATCTGGTGCGTTGACTGTAGGAAGCCATTTGGCCAGCTCTTTCTTAATGGCTACATACTTTGTATCGTTCGCCAGGTTTTTCCATTCCTGCGGGTCTTTGTCGTGGTCATATAATTCCTCGGTACCGTCTTTGTAGCGGATGTATCGCCAGCGCTCTGACCGAACGGCGTGATTGCCAAAACCGTGGGTCGTAACCGAAGGATGGGGCCAGGCCAGTTGGGGATTCCGCAACAGCGGCACCAAACTCATTCCTTCCAGCGCCTTTTTGGTGGGCAGTCCGCACAACTCAACCAGCGTCGGATAAATATCCATCAGGTTAACCGTTCGTTCGGAGGTGACATTACCCGCATTGATACCCGGAGCTACCACAATAAAAGGCACGCGGGCGGCTTCCTCCCATAGGGCAAATTTTCGCCAGTGCTCCTTTTCGCCCAGATGCCAGCCGTGGTCACCAAAGAGCACAATGATGGTATTCTCGCTGAAGGGACTGCGCTGAAGGGCATCCAGTAACCGACCAATCTGAGCATCGGCAAACGTGATACTAGCCAGATAGCCCTGTACCGCCAGCTCCCACTGCTTATGTTCGACAATGAATTTATGGTCGCCTTTAGGTTTCGCCATGGCCACGCCGGCTTGGGGCACATCGGACAGATCATTTGCTGGTATCTTCGGAATGACAATGTCCGAGAGCGGATACATGTCGAAATATTTCTGGGGTACATACCAGGGCAAGTGCGGCCTGGTTAGGCCAATGGCTAAGAAAAAGGGTTTGTCGTGGTCTTTCTTCAGGAAGTCAATCCCTTGATTCACGATAGAGTAATCGCCCATCTCTTCATCCGTTGCCGAAACAGGACTCCAGTCAAAATGCTCAAAACCATGCACGGGAGCTTTAGCGGGAATGGGTGACCGTGGCACGGGGAAGTATGCGGGCCACGAAGCTGAGTCATTGAAGGTGTCATGATAAATTTTGCCCGCTCCAAAAACCGCGTAGCCGTTGGCCGTAAAGTACTGAGGCAACGTAACGGCGTCTGGCAGCACGGGACGCCACGGCTGATTGTTGTGATAAACGCCAGACGTCGACGGCCGGATACCTGTTAGTAAGCTGGCGCGGGAGGGGTTGCAGGCCGGAGCCGAGCAATACGCTTTTTTAAAGACGATGCCCCGTTGGGCCAGCTTATCCAGATTGGGTGTTTTGATTCCTTTATACCCACCGAATGGCCCAATCCAATCATTCAGATCATCGACAGCGACGAACAGTACGTTATACTTTTTCGCCGATTGGGCCGAACTCGTGAAATTCGCTGCCAACAGACCCAGCAGAGCGAAGCATAGGGAGTAGGTCGTGAATGCTATTCTTTTCATAACGAAACGAGCTTATTCGGTGAAACTTTTCAAGGGTTCTAAACCGGGCAGAATGGCTTTGGGCTGGCCCGGATCGCCAGGTTTCCAGGGTGGGAGTTTGCTGAACTCAGCCGCAAAAACCTGTCGGACTTTCTCGGCTTCGGGTGTTCCTTTGCCCGGAGCGATGGGGATGGTTTCTTCCCCATCCTGACGTAAGTCGTAGAAGCGCCCGTCCTGATACAGTTTATAGCGGTGATCCCGGAAAAAACGAGCAGCGTGTTTATCGGCAGTCGGTGAATGAATGGGACTGTAGTGGGAGAAAATCCACTGGCGGGGTTTTCCTTTCTCGCCTTTTATCTGTGGATAAATGCTGTTGCCGTCTGTATCCCAGGTTTTTGGCACAGGTACATTCATGGCATCGGCCAGGGTGGGTAGGAAGTCCGTAAAGTCGACCAGATCGTCCGTTTCGTGCTGTTTATACCGGTTGCTTCCCCAGTTGACAATCAGCGGTACGTGGTGGCCCCGGTCGAGGGTAAGCCCTTTTCCACCGGGGATGCGGGTGCCATCTTTAAGGGTCGTAATTACCTCATGGCCAGTCCCATTATCGCCCGTGAAAATAATAATGGTGTTCTCGTACAGATTCAGTTCTTTCAGCTTCTGGATAATCTTGCCCACATTTTTGTCGGTATACGACACCATATCCCGGAAGTTGAGCGTATCTCTGGTTTGTCGCCCGGTCGGATTGGTTTTCCAGCTTTTACTGTCGGGCGTTGGCAGGAACGGTTCGTGCACCAGCGCCATTGGGTAGTAGGCAAAGAACTTCTTGTTTTTGTTGGTTTCGATAAAATCCAGCAGGTAATCCACGAAAATGTCCGGACCATAGTCATCGTCAGTACTGGTGAGGAGTTTGCCGTCCTGTTCAATCAGGGGTTTGGCGTAGCGTTCACCTTTTTTGCGGGGCTGGGTGAGCTGCCATAAACAGTAGTTATCGAACCCAAAATGATTCGGAAGCCCCTGATTAGGACCCAGCTGCCATTTGCCGGCGATGGCCGTAGCATAACCCGCTTCCCGGGCTAAGTGCGCGAACGTTTTCTCATTCTGATTCAGGAAGCCGAACTCTGTATAGTTCTTGTAATTGTACTTCCCCGTCATGATCTGAACCCGCGAGGGTGTACAAAGAGGCTGGGAAAAACCGTAATTAAACTTCAGCCCTTCCCCAGCGAGCCGGTCGATGACGGGAGTGTTATACGTACTGCCATAGGCACCAATGCACTCTTTACCCATGTCATCGGCCAGTATCAGAATAATATTAGGAGATTCCTTTTTGGCCGAAGCCGATTTTGTCGATTGGGCACTGACTGATACCGTCAGCATCAGTAGCCCCAATAGAAATGACCAATATTTCATAATCTAGTTGATTTTCTCAGTGCGTGACGATTTAACGAGTAGCAGTTGGTGCGCCCGGCACTGTCCAGTTTTGGGGAGGAAGCCAGCCTTTAGGTTGAAAAGGAAAAGGGAACGGAATAACGAATTTTTTGAACGTCGTGAGGGCATCGGTTAACTGAGCAAATTCGGCCGGGTACGTTTTCGCCACATCATTTTTTTCG
The DNA here is from genome assembly GCA_028288385.1 of Spirosoma sp. Taxonomy (GTDB): domain Bacteria; phylum Bacteroidota; class Bacteroidia; order Cytophagales; family Spirosomataceae; genus Spirosoma. The sequence continues at coordinate 1,194 of JAQBNX010000390.1, read as the reverse complement.
GAGTTGTCTAGGCTCAGATCAAACAGTTGTCCCTGATTCAATTTCCACCGCTTTGTCACGACGGATTCGTGGCCCAGAAAGAGCGTCCGGTCAGGCAGGGTTTCGCCCTGGAGCGCCCGGATCACGTCGATGCCGTCTGTTTTGGGAATCTCAGGGGCTTTTGCCAGGCGAGTCAACGTGGGGAGCAAATCAATGAATCCAATCACCTCATTGATTTTCTGACCGCCCTCAATTTTACCTTTCCAATACACAATGGACGAAGAACGCACGCCCCCTTCCCACTCCGTATGTTTGGTACCCCGCAGCGGATCGTTATTGCCGCCGAAGGTGGGTGTACCACCGTTATCACTCAAAAACCAGATGATCGTGTTATCGGCAATGCCTTTCTCGTCAATGGCTTTCAGAATCTGGCCTAGTGCATTGTCCATGCCGGTGACCATGGCTGTATAGGTTTGCCGAATCGTATTGCCCCGTCCCTTCTTACCGTAATCAGGGGTGTTGAACTCGCCCGGCTGACCGCCGCCACTGGTGAAGCCTTCCTGCGGTTTCGTCGGGTCGTACCCATTTTTGAGTAAATCACCCGGCTTTGCCTGAAGCGGAGCATGAACCCCGTTGAAAGCGACGTAGGCTAAGAATGGTTTCGAGGATGAGGACTCATTAATAAACTTGACGGCTTCACCCGCCACTAGATCAACAGAATAGCCCGTATCGGCACTGGTTTCAAAGTTTCGGTGCCAGTCGAGTGCCCCATTCCGGTAGTGGGAGTAATAGTCGATGGCTCCGTTATAATGACCATAGAATGAGGTAAATCCACGGTTCAGGGGATGGTATTTGGCATCGGAATGTCCCAGATGCCACTTCCCAAAAGCGCCCCGGCGCTCATAACCCGCTTTCGCCAACACATTAGCCAGGGTTTGCTCTTCGGGCGGAAGACCTCCCATCGTATTGGGACGGATAACTTCGTCCCGAATGCCGAAACGGTCGGGGTATTTGCCGGTCAGCAAGCCCGAGCGCGTAGGGCTGCAAATTGACGCTACGTAAAATCGGGAGAGCTCCCGGCCTTTCCTGGCCAGCCCATTCAGATTCGGCGAGATAATAGCTGGGTTGTGAAACCCGACGTCATTCCACCCCAGATCATCAGCAACAACGATGACGATATTAGGTGTGGCGGGCCGCTGGGCGAATAGAGGGTGG
>JAQBNX010000380.1 GCA_028288385.1 Spirosoma sp. | reverse complement strand
AGGCCGCCAGGCTGCGCCCAGTTTCCAGATTATGTCGCTGTAATTAGCGCGGATCAGTCGATTTACCCGTGTATCCTGGATACCCGCACTGGTGTTGTCGTTAATAAGTACCCGCGAGTCGGATGCATTGGTAATGTTGCCGAATACAAAGGCAGCTTCTACGCCAACGTACATGTTTTTGGTGATACGCACCCCATGGGCAAAGGAGGCCTTGTTTAGTCCGCCCCGACCGGTATAACTGTACTCCGATTCGTAAATAGTGCCGGGAACCGGGCGGTATTGACGAGTACTGTAATCTACGTAGGTATAGGGTTTCAGGCTCAGCGCCATGTTCCAGCGCGAGTTACCCGGGAAGGCCAGGGCCAGGTAGCCAATGTTTCCGCCGAAATCACGCTGATTCTGCACACTGCCATTCAGGTTCTGGGAAAGGCTCTTCGACTGGGCCATCAGCCCCACTTCAAAGATAGTAAACCGCGTCCGGCGGGCCAGCAAAGCAGGATTCTGTAAATTAAGGTAGAAAGGACTGGCATTGCTGATTCCAATGCCGCCCATGCCCAGATTGGTTACGTTACCTTCGTTATATAATTCGCCGATACCCAGTGCTGAATAGGGCGAGTTACCCAAACCCTGTGCCAGCACCCCTGGCGACGACGCGGCAATGACCAGCAAACTATGCGTTAACGTCTGGCGTATCCGCTTGTACATTCTCAACATTATAGCGTAAAATTCGATTCAACCCAATCAGCACTAAATCAGGGACTGCAAATATCGGCCCTTTCAAACGACTTTCAAAGTAAGGCGCATCGCCCCCGCACAACAGCACTACCGTACCGGGGTGCTCCCGGCGATAGGTTTCCATGATACCATTCAACTCAAACAGCAGCCCATTGACCACTCCGCTCTCCATTGCCTGCCGAGTATTCCTGGCTGTAAGTACCGGCCACGACTGGTTTGATTCTCCCTCGTCCGCCCCGAACGTAATAAGAGGCAGCCGGGCAGTTTGCTCATGCATGGCCCGAAAACGCATCCTGAGTCCCGGCGATATCAATCCGCCCCGGAACACGCTTCCGCTATCAACAAAGTCGGCCGTCAGGCACGTACCCAGGTCAAGGACTAGGCACATTTGATCAGGGAACAGCGTCGTTGCACCTACCGCAGCCGCTACGCGGTCGGCCCCGAGTGTCTGGGGCGTATCGTAGGCTTTGGCAATGGGTACTGGCATCTGACTATCCAGTACCAGCATGGTGTGCTTTCCTCCGTTTAGATTGGCTTTTATTTCGTCGGCCGATCGGCTCGTAGAGGAAACAATCACGGGCATGGGTGGGCGTGCTGGCAATTCCGTTAGTAATTCGTCGATGGCCTGGTAGCGCTGGGTCTTGCGCAACGTAGAACCAGTAAACCAGCCGACTTTCAGGCTTGTGTTTCCCCAGTCGATAACCAGGTTGTCAGCAGTGGCAGTGTTTGGTGGTGTCATGGGATAGGCGAACAATACTTGCAACGATGAGCGAGACAAGAGTCATGAGGTTAGTGGCCTCATTTAAGAAAATTTAAGGAAACAGCACAACTACTCGTATGAATGGAAACATTTTCTATTGCAATACGTTGTATTGACAAAACCAGGTCTGTCTGTTACCTTTGTTTCCATCGACCAGGTTTACCGGTAACGCTTTCTAAAAAGCGACGCCCTTTACCACGACAGACTGCCACCTTGACGTACTAGCTGTTTTTGATCACCACCGCGTCTGGCCCCACCAGATCTTTGTGTCCGGATCAAGTAAAATCTTTCCAGTTAATCTGTTTACATTCCATAATTAAGTAACCCTGTTAAAATCAGCCTGGTTTGGCGCCTGATGCCACTTCCTCCTGTTTACCTGTTTGGTCGAAGCACTGCCTGTTCGCCATGTGCATACCCTGATCCTGCCACTAAACGCTATCATTCCGCCATAAACTTGGCTTCTCCAAGGTTTACTGCTAACCTGCACTTATGTATAATATTGAAGAATTAAATGCAAAGCTTCTCTCTGAGCTTCGCCCTATTGCCGATGAATTTGGAATTCGCGATAATGCTAAATTCCAGAAAAAAGAATTGGTTTACGAAATACTGAAAAAGCAATCGGTGATGCCCGGCCCTGATCCGGCCGATGTATCTACTCCGGCTCCGCTGCCAGAAGAAGCGCCCCGGCGTGGCCGGCGTCCTAAGGCTACCCCGGCCCCGGTAACCACCAGCGAGGCAACTCTACCCGAGCCGGCAGCGCCCGTCACGACAGTCAGCCCTCCTCCTGCCAGTCCGGCCGCCGATGGTCCCGACAGCAGCCGTACGCGTCAGCGCGTTAGGCGCGACGCCAGTGCTGCCGACATACCACCTCCCACTCCGGAAGATGGCATGTCAACACCCGACGAAAATAGTTCTTCTGTAACACCGCCGGGAGAATTTCCGAGTGATACATTGCCCTTACCCGCTAATGGGCAACCCGAAACGAAAGCGCCCGATCCGGCTCCTCGTGTCCGCAACGAACGGGAACCAAACCAGCGGATTGATGGTAACCGGCCACAACGTCCGGTTCGGCCCGATGGAAACCAATCCATGAACCGGGATGGGTCAAACGGCCGGCAACGTATAGAAGGGAACCGTGATAACGGGCAGCTCCGACGGGACCGCCCGGACCGTCCGCGGGAAGGGGGTGAGTCATTTAACCGGTCATCCGGATCGGTTGGTCAGCGGCCCCGCACCCAGCGTAATGTTTCTGACGAAACCGGCCTGAATTACGGCGGTCGTCCGGATGAGGAATTTCTGACGCCCACTGTCATTACCAATGACAACGCGGCCAACATGCAATCGGCTGATAGTCCGGCTGCCGTTTCGGCACATGAACAGGATGCACAGCCGACTAATACACCTCCTAACGGAGTTCAACAACAGGCAGAACAGCCCCAGGTAGACCAGCCCACGCAGCCACTGCCTAATCAGCCAACCCGCGAAGCTCAGGAATACCAGAATCGCATACGGCGCCAGTATAATCAGCACATTCGTGAATTCGATGGAATCATCGATAACGAAGGCGTGCTGGAGATCATGCAGGACGGTGGTTACGGGTTCCTCCGGTCAGCCGATTACAATTACTTAGCCTCACCCGACGATATTTACGTATCGCCCTCACAGATTAAATTGTTTGGTTTGAAAACCGGCGATACGGTCCGTGGTGCCATCCGTCCACCCAAGGAAGGAGAGAAGTATTTTGCCTTGCTCCGGGTATCAACTGTGAACGGAAAAACAACCGAAGAAATACGCGACCGGATTCCGTTTGAATACCTTACCCCCCTGTTTCCGGAAGAGCAGCTCCACCTGAGTAACCGCCCGGAAAATTATTCGTCGCGGGTGCTGGACCTGTTTGCACCCATTGGCAAAGGCCAGCGGGGCATGATAGTGGCCCAGCCTAAAACCGGCAAAACGGTGCTGCTTAAAGAGATAGCTAACGCTATTACCCGGAACCACCCCGAGGTGTACCTGATTGTGCTCTTGATTGACGAGCGCCCTGAAGAAGTAACAGACATGGCACGCAGTGTAAATGCGGAGGTCATCTCGTCGACGTTCGATGAGCAGGCCGACCGGCACGTGAAAGTGTCGAGCATGGTACTCGAAAAAGCCAAACGGATGGTTGAATGCGGCCACGACGTAGTGATTCTCCTGGACTCCATCACGCGACTGGCGCGGGCTTATAACACCGTAGTACCATCGTCGGGTAAGATTCTGTCGGGTGGTGTGGATGCCAACGCCCTACACCGGCCAAAGCGATTCTTTGGCGCAGCCCGTAACGTAGAGAACGGAGGTTCACTCACCATCATCGCTACGGCTCTAATTGACACAGGCTCAAAAATGGACGAGGTTATTTTTGAGGAATTCAAAGGAACGGGTAATATGGAACTCCAGCTCGATCGTAAGCTGGCGAACAAGCGCATTTACCCTGCTGTAGACGTAATGGCCTCCGGTACGCGTCGGGAAGACCTGCTCCTGGATAAAGAAACCCTGCAACGAGTCTGGATTCTGCGCAAGCACATGTCCGACATGAACCCGATGGAAAGCATGGATTTCCTGCTCGACCGCATGAAGGGCACCCGCAACAACGAAGAGTTTCTTATCTCGATGAATCGGTAATCTGATTAATTCTCGTAGCCCAAACAAACAAGCCCCGTCAGCAATGACGGGGCTTGTTTGTTTGGGCTACGACGATACTAAGCGTCCGTCAAGTTTGCTTATATTTGTACAATACCGGCATAAACTATGAAAGACCTTATTCAGTACGCCATTCCCGGTTTTATCTTTCTGTTGGTGGCGGAAGTCATCATAACAGCTCGCCAGCAGAAGGACTACTACGATGCCAAAGATACGGCCGGTAGCCTGGCGATGGGCATTGGTAACGTAATCGTTGGGTTCGTGGGGAAAGCGATTGTGTTTGGGGCGTTTACATTTGTTTATCAGTTCCGGCTGTTTACTGTAGATATGACCCACTGGTGGGCATGGATCGTGCTGTTCTTTGCCGATGACTTCAGCTATTACTGGTTTCACCGCATCAGCCACAGCAGCCGCTATTTCTGGGCCTCACACGTAGTACACCATTCCTCACAGAAGTATAACCTGGGTACAGCCCTGCGGCAGACCTGGACGGGCAACATCACGGGTGCGTTTGTGTTCTGGCTCTGGCTGCCGCTCGTCGGTTTTTCGCCGGTGGCCGTTATGACCATGCAGGCTATCAGTTTACTCTACCAGTTCTGGATTCATACCGAGCACATCAACAAACTTCCTGCCCCCATTGAGTATGTATTCAATACGCCCTCGCACCATCGGGTGCACCACGGCTCGGATTTGGTTTATCTAGATAAAAATCATGCGGGTGTGCTCATCATCTGGGATCGGCTTTTTAATACGTTCGAGTCTGAGCATCACCGGCCTACGTACGGCCTGACAACGAACCTGAACTCCCACAACCCGGTTAAGATTGCATTCCACGAGTGGACCGCCATTCGTCACGATGTGAGCCGGGCGGGGTCGCTGCGCAATGCAATAGGTTACGTCTTCGGCCCACCGGGCTGGAGCCATGACGGCAGCCGGAAAACTACGAAACAGTTACGGGGTGAGGGGCCAGTTAGCAAAAAACGATCAGAACTTAAAAATTCTGTGCGTTGAAAGTCGTCGAAACCACCCGTTTCCACTCAGGGTGGCGTTTGATGTACACATCAACGAACGGACAGAGCGGCACAATTTTCAGGTTATTTCGTTCCACGTATTCTAACACGCCACTCACCAGGTGAGAGCCAACACCCTGGCCCTCCAGACTGGGGTCTACTTCGGTATGCGTTAGCGCTAGTGTTTCGTCGTCAACCTGTTGGTATTCAACAATGGAGAGTTTGCCCCCAGTTTTCAGTTCAAATCGGTGGTGGTGGCGGTTGT
>JAQBNX010000375.1 GCA_028288385.1 Spirosoma sp. | reverse complement strand
AGAGTTTGAAAAGAACCGGCCCATACCCAAACTACCCGGCTAGAAGCCGGGTAGTTTGGGTATGGGCCGGTTTGGCAAAGCCAGCTTACTGCTTATCGTCTTTCAGGGTTGAAAGAAAACCAACCACATCCCGAATCTCCCGTTTTGTCAGCAGATACTTCATCTCGGGCATACTGGACGGAGAATTGGTTCGCTTCGCAATCTGATCTTTATGAATAACGGTATTGGGCCCATCTCCCACTTTTACCGATACGTCCGTATTGGTTTCCTCCTCTAAAATACCGCTCACCGTTTTACCATTCTTGAGTTTGAGGGTAACCGTTCCAAATCCAGGCGCTAAGCGAGCACTGGGATTAATCAGCGCTTCTAATAGCTGCTCACGCGTTAGCCGACTTGCCACCCCATTTAGGCGGGGACCAGCATTACCCCCCAGATCATCGTAAGCATGACACCGAATACATTGCGCCGTTTGGTGACGAAAGAAAATGCGCCGACCCAGATCGGGTTCTCCGCCTAATAAACTACCCTTGTACGTAGCGGCCAGGGCATTGGGTGATAATTTCGATGTGATTGCTTTATGCCGGGCCAGTAACTCAGGCGAATGACTACTTTCGATGGCTTCTTCTAACTCCAATTGAAGTTCGGGAGCCAGCGTACCCGCCGACATGTTGGTCAATAGCTGATCAAAAACCTTTTTTGAATTGGCTATCGGAATTTTTCCCAGGGTGAGCAGGGCAGCTTGCTTTTCCTCAGTCGTACGCGTAGCAATTACATCAGAGAGCAGCGACACCATCCTGTCTTTAGCCATATCGGTTTTGGTTAACAGATCCAGTCCGGCTACCCGTACACTCTTTTCTTTATCAGCCAGGGCAACCTCAATGGCTTTGCTCTGTTGCGCATCGTTCAGGGAGGCTAGCGCCCGTAAAGCGGCTATCCGCACAACGGCCTCTTTATCGTCATTCAACCGGCTGAACAAAGCCTCACCAGCCTCTTTCAAACCAAGTTTCTGAATGGCTTTAACTGCACTCAGCCGTAAATTTAATTCTGAGTCAGTCAGCAATTTCGTGTACATCCCAGCCGTCCTGCTTTTCAGCATCGATGCATCCCGTTCAATAACGCCCCGGTAACGCCCATCAACCCGATCCAGCAATGACGGTTTCGCCCACGTACTGAGGGCATCCATCGCTTCGGCGCGCATGGCTACCGGGCTGCTCCCATTCTGCGCATAGTCAATCAAAATCTGCATGGCTTCGGGAGTGCCTACCCGCAAATTAGCGTTGATAGAACGCCGGAGCAGCGCTTCGCTGGTGAAACGCGTGTTTTTCATGACTTTGCCTAGCGCAGGCAACGCGGCCGGAATAGACAGGTCATCGTTTATACCCCGAGCCGCTTCGGTCACGATAAACTCATCGGCATCGGCCAGAAAAGCCCCAATACCCGGATCGCTCATGCGCCGGAGCGCTACGACGGCGGCAATACGTACTGCCCGCGACGAATGGCTGGACAAAGCTACAACAGGTGCTGCTTTCCCAATCCGGGCCAGGGCCAGGCTTCCTGCATGCCGGATATAAGCATCTTCATCGTTATTGGCTTCCAGCAACTGAATGAGGGGCTGAATAGCGGGTTCATAAGCAATACGGCCCAATGCCTCCGCAGCAAAGAACCTGGTCCGGCTATTCGCATCTTTTAAGAGCGGAATCAGAGCCGCACCGGCTTCTTTGTATCGAACGTCACCTAACCATTTGGCTGCCTGCGCGCGAATTTCAGGATCATTATCGCCAAGCAAGGGCATCAGGAGTTGGCCATAGCGGGCCTCCTGCCGGGCCAGTTGACTAATACCCCAGATACCATGGACGCGGGCCAGCTGGTTATCGGTTTGTTTGATCGATGCGGTGAAAATATCAGCCCCTTTAGCTCCACGTTTGGCTAATTCGAACTGAGCCTTCTGCCGAACGCGCATATCCGGATTCTTCAGTAACTGCCCTAAATCGGTTTCGGATCGAGTGCCAAATTTCTCGGCCAGCAGGGTTTTGGTACGCTGGCGATCGGCCGAGGCAGCCCCTGCCTTATCGTCCAGTTTCCAGATGCGACCGTAGTCTTTAGCATCCCAGCCATTGATCCAGTCTGCTACGTATAAGGCACCATCGGGACCAAAGTCAATTCCCGTTGCCAGGACGCCACCCAAAATCTTTTTCTGTTCGCCCAGTTCGAATGAGGCACCCTTCGGTTTCAGTTTAAACGAATGGATGCCGGAGCGAGCGGGGTTGCCTACAAACTCAGCGATGAAGAAACTGTTTTTGTAGGCCGGACTCAGGGCAGTACCCGGATTGTAGCGCATACCAGCCGGACCACTCACGAAGTTGGCAATGGTTGGCGTGATGTAGGCCGCCTGTCCCTCAAAACGAGGTTTATACATCTGCTCATCCATCCATACTTTATAAGCGTTGTTATCTGTATCACGGTATTTTCCGTACTGCCAGTTACTACGCCAGCCCGTATCCGAGCCATTGACAATGTAGACCAGCCGCTCTTTTTCACCCGGGTGGTCGCCATCGTTGTCTTCACTAATCAGGTTACCATATTGATCGAATACGAATTCGTGGGTGTTGCGAACCCCATGGGCAAATACCTCAAAATCGCTGCCATCTGGATTTGAACGCACAACCACGCCACTATTGGGGTAGGCCCATTGTTTTCCGTCCAGTCCTTTTCCATTAAAACCAATATCCCCAATCTGCCAATAGATTTTACCATCTGGTCCCATCTCAATACCTGACATGCCATGGCCCCCAAAGCCCACGTGAACGCCATAGCCATGTGAAATAGACGTTTTCGTTTCGGCGATGCCGTCGCCGTCTTTGTCTTTCATGCGCCATAAATCGGGTGCAACGGCCACATACAGATCGTCGCCATTGCTCAAAACGCCCCCGGCCACATCGGTTACTTCGTCATGGAAGTCATCGACGACGAGCTGAGACAAATCAGCAACGCCATCGCCATTCGTGTCTTCAATTCGATAGACATTTTCCTTTTCAATGGTCATGTCCCGCCAATCATGGGAACCATCACCGTTTAGATCTTTTAACCAGTCATTTTTCTTGCTGTTTTCCGGCGACAGAACCCGATGCAGGAAAGCCCGTTTGTCCTCTATACTTTGCAGTCGGTTCGATTCGATTTCCCAATCCTGATGATTGCGGATATCAAATTCGGAGTTTTTCTGCCGATTGGTTCGGGTGTAATACAGCCGGCCATTTTCGTCGATGTCGATTGCAATGGGGTCAGCAACCAGCGAATCTACCCCCCATACACGTAGCGTAAGACCCTCGGCCAGTTCTGGCGTTACGGTGCCTTCAATCGTTTTGGCTAACTGCGCGGCTTTTTCAGGAGCCATTCGTTTAATTCGGCGGTCTATTGGATCTTTTTCGTTCTGATAGCCTGCTAAACAAAGCGCGGCTGCCAGCCCAAACAGCCAAACACCCTTATTATTTACCAATAAACTCATAGGACCTTTTTTCATTCGAAACAGCATTAAATAGATTGTTGCCAGCAATTTACGGGTTTGGATTGGTGTTGCAATCATCATCAGGCAACATACCGATTGCCTGTTTCAAAAGGCCCTTCTTACCCGTTTTTACCAGCGTTGGTCCTACTCAGTAGCATCTATACGAGAAATAATTCGAGCACAGCCCATAACAGTAGCTCAGAATGCCGCAAGCCCGAGCGTTACATATTTATTGCCTTAAGCATAGCTTCCGCAAATCTCCCGAAGAAGACTCCTAATCACTAGTTAGCCTAGTGGCAATGGCTAAACATAACTTTCTGCGAATAACCCTGGCATAGCTCCCCATTTTTAGCAGTAGTTAGATAGCCCGCATATCTCCCTCAATCATTGTGAGACTGCCAGTCCAACTAATCTCCAGCCCTACCCTACTCACCAACCCGTTCTAGTGACGGTTATTTGGGTATAAGCTATCCCACCTTCTGTAATCAGGATGCGAACGCAAAATACCGATCATACGCCAGACAGTGAATCTGCACCATAATCCTAGTTCCTGATCTATAAAATATTCAAAACGAGTAGTTTGAGTCTAAATAATTTATAGTTTGCATAGACTCTATTGCAGCAACCCCTAACGACAGCAAAACCATGAAATATCCTGCCATTCAGAATTATATAGGCGGTCGTTTTGTCGACGCTGCTTGTGATGGTAATCAGACACTCGCCGTTATTTCGCCTTTGGATGGCAAGCAATTGTCCACGGTCCCATTATCGACTGCCAGCGATCTGGATCAGGCCGTTCAGGCAGCCAAAACGGCGTACGCTACGTGGAGCCGGACGCCAATTAAAGAAAGAATACAGGTATTTTTTCGGTATAAAACGCTCCTGGAAAATAACCTGAATGAATTGGCCAGCCTGGTTCAGGAAGAGAACGGCAAAACCTACGAAGAAGCCGTTGCCGAAATAGAGAAAGGTGCAGAACTCGCCGAATTTGCCTGCTCATTACCGCAAATTGTGACGGGCGAGATTCTGGAAGTGAGCCGTGGTGTGGAATGCCGAACCGAGCACGTTCCGCTGGGCGTAGTAGCCAGCATTGTCCCCTTTAATTTTCCGAGTATGGTACCCAACTGGACCATTCCCAATGCCATTGCCCTGGGCAACTGCATGATCCTGAAACCATCCGAAAAAGTACCTCTGAGCGTGGGGCGGCTGGCTGCGTTGCTGCAGGAAGCGGGGTTACCAGCAGGAGTGTTTAACGTAGTGCATGGTGACCATGAGGTGGTTGAAGCCATCTGCGACCATCCTGATATTGAAGCAGTTTCGTTCGTGGGATCGACCAAAGTGGCTAAACTCGTATACCAGCGGGCAACCAGCCATTTTAAACGCTGTCTGGCTTTGGGCGGTGCCAAAAATCACCTCATCGTCTTGCCCGACGCCATACCGGGCATGACGGCTCAAAATATTACCGCGTCGATGGCCGGTTGTGCGGGGCAGCGCTGCATGGCGGCTTCGGCCATGGTGGCCGTTGGCCCCGTCGATCACATCATTGAGCAGCTTTGCGAAGAAGCACAGAAGATTGTACCCGGCAAAAATCTGGGTGCGGTCATTAATCGGGAGTCTAAAGACAGAATCGAACGCTACATTTCCGAAGCGGAAAGCCAGGGCGCTAAAGTGCTGGTTGACGGACGCAATCCCCAAGTGGACGGGAAAGAGAACGGGACGTATGTGGGTCCAACGGTCATTGATTACGTCCGGCCCGATATGGCCATTGCGCAGGAAGAAATTTTCGGGCCTGTCATCAGCATCATGCGCACCAACACGGTAGACGAAGCCCTGGCCATTGAGAATGCCAATCCTTACGGAAATGCAGCGTCCGTTTTCACGCAAAATGGCGGCATGGCTCGCTACGTGCTGGACAAAGCCAGTGCCGGCATGGTGGGCGTTAACGTGGGCGTGCCGGTTCCGCGCGAGCCTTTCTCGTTTGGCGGCTGGAACGAGAGTCGGTTTGGGGTGGGCGATATTACGGGCAAAAGCTCCATCGAATTCTGGACGAAGCTCAAGAAAAGCACCATCAAGTGGAACCCCGAAGCTGGCATTAACTGGATGTGCTAATTGTAAAGATACATCTGACCCTTAACGCGTTGCCTCATGCTCGACACCCTAACCCACTCCGAAACCGACGAAGTTCTTCAGGATAATTTTGATTACACCGTGTTTGCGTGGAGCAAACAAAAAGGGATTTCGCCCATTCCGGTAAAATACGCCAAAGGCGTTTACCTGTATGATTACGATGACAAACGGTACATCGACTTTTCATCGGGCCTGATGAACGTGAACATTGGTCACGGTGATCAGCGAATTACGGATGCCGTTGTTCGGCAAATGCAGGAGGTTAGCTATGTGACGCCCTATTGCGTCACAAAGGTGCGGGGCGAGTTAGGTAAAAAACTAGCCGAAATCTGCCCCGGCGATTTAAACAAAGCGTTCTTCACCCTATGTGGTGCTACGTCCATTGAGGCTGCCATCAAACTGGCTCGTTTATATACCGGGCGGCACAAAATTCTGAGTCGGTATCAATCGTATCATGGCGCTACGTATGGCACGCTGTCGGCCGGTGGCGACCCCCGCAAACTGCCCGACGATTCGCAACAGGCTCCCAACTTTGTTCACATCGACATTCCGTACCGCTACCGCTGGAATCACGACCAAGCCAGTATGCTGCCCGATTCAGTGGCCCAGTTGGAACGGATCATTGCCTATGAAGGACCCGGTAACATTGCGGCTATGCTGCTGGAGGGCGAGTCGGGCACGTCGGGTTGTCTGCAATATCCCCAGGGCTACTTAGCCGCCGTCAGGAAAATCTGTGATACCCACGGCATTCTCTTAATTATTGACGAAGTGATGAGCGGGTTCGGTCGGACAGGCAAATGGTTTGGCTTTCAGCACCACGGCATTGTACCCGATATGGTAACGATGGCCAAAGGAATCACATCGGGCTACCTGCCTTTTGGCTGCCTCATGGTTACAGACCAGATTGCTTCCCGGTATGACGATACGTTGCTGGCAACCGGCATGACCTATTCGGCGCACCCGGTTAGTTGCGCGGCTGCCCTCGAAACCCTGAAAATTTATGAGGAGGATAACCTGATTGAGAATGCGGTCCAAATGGGAAATTACGTTGCCGCCCAGGCTGATCTTTTGAAGCAGAAGCATCCGAGCATTGGTGATTTTAGAACCACCGGGCTATTAGGCTGCTTTGAACTGGTCAGGAATCGAACGACAAAAGAACCCATGGCGCCGTTCAACGCGAAGCCGGACGAAATGGCCGTCATGAGCAAAGTAGCCGCCAAAATTAAAGAACTGGGTATGTACACCTTCGTTCGCTGGAGTTACGTATTCGTGGCTCCTCCCCTATGCGTCACCAAAGAACAGGTGGATGAGGGGCTGTCGATCATCAGCGAAGCCTTAAAAATTGCCGACGAGCACGTCGTTTAATCAGTCATGAACGACAAATCACTTACTGATACTACTGGAAGATCAGGCCTATTTAATAAACGGCGAACTATCGTGACAGGTAAACAGAAACCAACTGAAACAGCCGTAGACGCCTCATCAGCGCTGTACAGCGAGGATTTAGCGCCTATACCCACTTCCAGACGTACCTGGAATACGTGGAATTATGCCGCCTTGTGGATCAGTATGAGCTTGTGTATTCCAACGTATATGATGGCCAGTTCGCTTATTGAGGGTGGCATGAACTGGTGGCAGGCTATTCTTACCATTTTTCTGGGCAATACCATCGTATTGATTCCCATGGTCTTGAATGGGCATGCGGGCGCGAGATACGGCATTCCGTTTCCTGTTTTGGTGAGAGCCAGTTTTGGAACCCGAGGGGCCAACATTCCCGCTCTGCTACGTGCCATTGTAGCGTGCGGCTGGTTTGGTATCCAGACTTGGATTGGGGGCTTTTCCATCTATCAGATGCTTCGGTTATGGATTCCTTCGCTGGAGACGCTGCCGCCCGTTTTTCCCCAGTCATTTGGTTTGCAAACTGGTCCGGCTATCTGTTTTTTTTTATTCTGGCTGTTGAATATGTATGTCGTCTATCTAGGCGTCGAAAGCATTAAGAAGCTACTTGTTTTCAAAGCGTTCTTCCTGCCTGTGGCCGCACTGGCTCTACTCTGGTGGGCCATTTCTGCCGGCAATGGGCTTGGTCCCATTCTGGAGCAACCGTCAAAATTCACGTCGTCGGCCGCTTTCTGGGCATTTTTCTTTCCGGCGCTAACTGGTATGGTTGGTTTCTGGGCTACGCTGTCCCTAAACATCCCCGATTTTACCCGCTATGCCATAAGTCAGAAAGCCCAGGTGAAGGGGCAGATTATTGGCCTACCCCCGGCCATGACTCTGTTCTCATTTATTGGTGTCGTCGTTACGTCGGCAACAACCCTTATTTACGGAACCACCATCTGGGACCACCTCGTATTGGCTGTTAAATTCGACATTAAAGAGTTGGTTATACAGGAAAT
>JAQBNX010000366.1 GCA_028288385.1 Spirosoma sp. | reverse complement strand
CGGGCAGTGCCTCGCAGGCGGGTGTCCCGGCATTCATCGAGTTTATGATGAAAGACCAGCCCCGCAACCAGACACCTATGCGCGGAGGTATTCGCTGGCTCGACAACACTTGTACAAAACGCTACGGTAAGCCCTTTGTGCAATGTACCAAAGCCCAGCAGATTGATATGGTCGAGCAGATTGCTTATCCAAAACTGGCGAAACCTGATATGACCCAGGGCGCTTCGTTTTTCAGCATGATGCGTAACATGACCGCAACAGGCTTTTTCACCAGCCAGATGGGGATTAAAGACATTGGTTACATGGGGAACGTACCGAACCAATGGGATGGGGTGCCCCCCGATGTGCTGAAGCAGTACGGTTTGGCCTATGAGGACCGTGAAATGACAACAGGAAAGTAAAAATTTAGACTGTATTAACTTACGTGGCTCCATTTTACAATGGAGTCACGTTTTGGTTATGCGCTATTCTGTTTTCGCCTAAACCTATCTAGGAGCGTCGCGACTACCGACATTAATCGCCTATAACAGGCAACAGCAGTTGGTTTGCCCAGGTTGAGTTTGGGTAAATGAGAAAAAAGCAGCCAGGATGAATTTAGCCGATTAAAATCGGTATTCCATCAAAAAAAATTGGCATTCGGCGGTTTTCACACTTATTTATCACGAATAATGAACAACTTTACCAATGATACTTATACTTCCTACTACTCAAAAAGTAATGCCTATGAAATGCCTGTTGATTACCCCCGTTGTTGCCCTGCTCGCCCTGACAGCCAATGCCCAGACCTGGACGGTCGACAAAGCGCACTCCAGAGTCGGTTTCACCGTCACTCACCTGATGCTGTCGGAAGTCGATGGTAATTTCAAGACCTTCGATGCCAAAATCACGGCAGCCAAACCTGATTTATCCGATGCCGTGTTTGACATGACCGCCGATGTGAGTAGCATTAACACGGACAATGACCGGCGCGATGGCGATCTGAAAAGCGATAAATGGTTCGATGTCGCCAAATACCCGACGCTAACCTTTAAAAGCACGTCGTTTAAAAAGGTGGAGGGCAAAAAGTATAAAGCCACGGGCGACCTGACCATGCACGGCGTTACGAAGCCAGTTACGCTCGATGTGACCATGAACGGCCCTGTGACGAATGAAAGCCCACGTGGCAAAACAGAGAAAGTTGGCTTTAAAGTAACTGGAGCCCTGAAACGCTCTGATTTTGGAGTTGGAGCCAATGTCCCTGTTGCCGTAGCCAGCGACGAAATTGAACTTAAAGCCAATGGTGAATTTGCCAAGCAGGACGTAGCAACGGCTGAGAAGAAATAATTCGAAAAGCACCTAATCACTCCAGTATGTCACTTGTAAAAAAGGGGCGTACTGGAGTGATTTCTTTTAAAAACGCATGAGTTCTGTTCGCTAACCACGACCCGGACACTTTTCGACGCAAGAGGTTTTTGCATACTACCCTAGTTTTTATGGCAGTGGTCAAAACAGGACTACCGGGACTTAAAACCAGTAACAGGACCAAACGAACTTACAGGAACCTGCATGATTTGATTACCTGATAATGACTAAACTGCCCCGTAGCACAGGTCGGTCAGGCACGGTATGTAGGGTATAGGGATACAATCCGGCCGGTAAAATCCTTCCTCCTGCCGTGCCGTCGAAGGGTTTGTGATACCCCTTGTCTGATTGAAAAATAACCTCTCCCCATCGATTAAAAACCGTCACCATCGCATCCGGAAAGGCTTCAATGCCTGTTAATACCCATACGTCGTTCAGGCCGTCGCCGTTGGGCGAGAACGCTTCCGGAAGCCACACCTGAGCATATACAATAAAACGAACAGAATCGCGGGCGGTGCAGCCCGTTTCATTGGCTACATCAATTGTATACGTAATGTCACGGCCAATATTCCCCACCACTGGACTGAGGGAAGATGGATCGTCCAGGTACGTTGGTGGGGACCATTGAAAAATCATCGGATGACCACTGTAAACGGGGTTGATGGGGAGTGAATTGCCCCGGTACGTAATGATGCTATCGGGTAATTGAATGGTGGGAATAGGCGCAACTACGGCTAGGCGGGTGACCGTCACCCCAGCGCACTCCGGTGCGGGCTTAACGGTATACGTCAACGAATGGTTACCCACCCCGGCCTGTTGCGGACTGAACTGGTCATTGTTCACACCCGGTCCGGCAAAAAGGCCTCCAGTGGGGCTGCCCTGGAGGGTATAGGTTGGATTATTGGGACCACATACGCCAGGTATGGAATCGAAACGAACGGTCACCGGTGGTACGGCCACGACCACAAACGGCTTGGAGACACCCTGACAGCCAAACCCGTCGATGGCCGTCAGGGTGTACGTCCCAGTTGCCTCGGCAGCATACTGAGCCACAGTGGCCCCTGCAATTACCTGCCCATCCTTTTGCCAGACGTACTGTGTGCCGCCACTGCCTTCGAGCGATAGTGATTCCTGCGGACAAAGCCGGTTCAGCCCCGATATCGACTTGATAGAGGCCAGCACGGGCGCCGACCGCGTAATAGCTACGGTGTTGGACGCTACAGTACAACCGATTGCTGTGTAGGTTAGTACGGAGCGGTAGCGTCCCGGCTGGTTGATGCTGACCGAATCGGTTACAAGGCCCGCAAGCAACTGATCATCCCGAAACCAT
>JAQBNX010000364.1 GCA_028288385.1 Spirosoma sp. | reverse complement strand
CAGCTGAAACTTTATTAACATAAATATTTGTTTCTTATCAAAATATTCCAGTTTTGTTGCAACCGGCTCATCAATCACCAGTTTCATCTCTGCCGCCTTACGTAACACTTACTTAATCAGGTCATGCACTTACTTAATGTAGGGTCCGGTGTTGCCATGCAGATCCACAGACTCGGCCGGGTTAAACTGCATCCGCTTCTGGGGGTCCACTTTTAACAGATAATATTTTAGTGCCCCCAAACCCAGCATCTGAAACAGTTCCGTTTTTTCTTTTTCGCTAAACTCATCGAGTTTTCCCTTGGCGGCATCATCGGCAGCTGCCGAAGCCGCATCAATCGTTTCCTGAATCAGATCGTCGGCATCGACAACGGTACCCTCGCGCGACATCATCTTACCCGTTGGCAAGTCTACCATGCCGTAGGATAAGTGAAACAACTCGCTGGCATAGGGCCGACCTAACCGGCGCAGAATGGAGAACAACACGTTGAAATGGTAATCCTGCTCGTTACCAACCACCCAGATCTGGCGGTCAGCGCCGAAGTCTTCGTATTTTAGTTCGGTTGTGCCAAGGTCCTGCGTTATATAAACCGACGTACCATCGGCCCGCAGGACAAGCTTCTGATCCAGCCCTTCTTCGGTCAGATCGATCCAGACGGAGTTATCATCTTTGCGGTAGAAAATGCCCTGCTGTAGTCCTGCTTCAATGATTTCCTTACCCAGCAAATAGGTTTGGGATTCGTAATAAATCTTGTCGAACGTGATGCCAATGGTGCGGTACGTAGCGTCAAAACCAGCATAGACCCAGCCATTGAGTTTATTCCAGAGCACTAAGGTTTCGGGGTCATTTTGCTCCCACATCCTGAGCATCTGCTGAACCTGCTGCATCAGCGGGGCCGTTTTTTCGGCAGTCTCTTTGTCAGTTCCTGCGGCCACCATTTCCTCAACCTGTGCTTTGTAAGCCTTGTCGAACAGGACGTAGTACTTTCCGATCAGGTGGTCACCCTTCATACCCGACGATTCGGGAGTCTCTCCCTCGCCAAATAGCTGATAAGCCAGCATTGACTTGCAGATGTGGACGCCCCGGTCATTGACGATGCAGGTTTTAGCGACGTTATAGCCGTTGGCCGTTAGAATTCGGCTGACCGAGTCTCCCAGAAAGATGTTGCGCAAGTGCCCGAGGTGCAGCGGCTTATTCGTATTAGGCGAAGAAAACTCAACCATCACCGATTTCGGTTTGCCGTCACGGTTCTGGCTGGGAAACGTACCGAATGCCGGTTTAGCCGCTATATTAGTCAGCACCTTTAGCCAGGCGGCATCGGCAATGCTGATGTTGAGAAACCCCTGCACAACGTTGAACGCCCTGACGACATCTGTATTTTCGACCAGCCACGCGCCAATAGCCTGCCCAATTTGGGCCGGTGCCTGGCGGAGTGTTTTCGTTAGTGGAAACGTAACGAAGGTGTAGGTTCCCTCAAATTCTTTCTTGGTAGGCTGTAGAACGACATCGCCAATTTCATGCTGGTATAACGCAGTTACGGCCTGCTGAATGGCACTGCTTACTTCTTCCTGTATGTTCACTGCACTGTGTTTGGTGGTTCGCGGGGCAAAAGTACGAATTGTAGGCGACCATACCGTAGCACATACGATTCAGCCCCTATGGCCCCAATCACCTCTTTCATGGCTGCAACACCGTCGTCTTCTCGGCTACGGCCTTCACCTTGTCTTTCGAGAAAAACACCGGGAAGTAGCCGTTCTCAGCCCATAATGGAAAAAGGTCGCGATAGTGAGGGCTCACCGGGTCTCCCGACTGACCGGGGCTGTTAATTCCCAGGGTTTTGTCCCAGTCTTCTGTGTCGACCAGAATTCGGAACGAGGCACCGTGGGTTTGATTAAGGTCGTTGGCCGTCGCGTTGACAGTTTCTGCATAGCCACCCCGCGCTACGGGACCAAGGTTAATTTTTTCCCGCATGGACTCATCCACCAGGTCACTGAGCGGATGCGTGAGGGTTATGTGCTTGTTTTTGCGCTGCCCGTATGACCAGTCGTCCGGCTCGGCACCCAGCCGGTTGGTTAGTTCGGCCACAGCGTGGTCCAGGCAGGTGAGCAGCAGGCTGTCGCGGCTGGCTATGGGGTTACCATGGGCAATGGCTGGGTTTGGTGTCACCAGCCAGTCGATTACTCGTTTGGATGGCAACGTTTTCAGATACTGCCTAGCATTTTGCGGGACGGTGGCCTCATAAAGAGCCTTTTTCAATTGCCCCTCCCACGCTACGTAGATCGAGGCTGCCACCGAACTCGGATCGAGTTTATAATCCCACTTTCGCAAATACGTCAAGGCCTGTTCGGTGCGGTCGTTGGGCGACGACAGATTTTGCAGTAAGGGCACCAGCGTCCGGGCCGGTATGGACAAGTAATCGGCCTGAAGCGCCATAAAGTCTACCAGGTTTTTACGCCTTCCGTCATTCAGTACCTCTTCAATCCGGTGCGCCCGACTCGGCGCGGCCCAGGTCCAGCCGATGGCGTTGCGGTTGGGGAAGTTGGCGGGGGTAAGGTTATTATTGGCGGTAACGACGTATCCCTCGGGCGGATTAAGTTTGTTAGGCATCTGCTGAATGGGTAGATAACCCTCCCACTCGAACCGACCATCTCCCGGTACCGGCACTAATCCCGTATGGTTCTTTCTAATTGGCGATAGCCCCACGGCCTGCCAGCCAATCGTACCCGTTTTATCGGCCCAGATCATGTTTTCGCCAGGTATCCGGCTGTAAAAACAAGCCTGCCGAAACTCAGGCCAATTTTTTGCCTGGTTCATCCGTAAACTGGCTAGATAGGGTGCGCAGCCCCATTCGAGCCAGCCTGCCCGAATGGCGTAGGCTTTGTGACGGGCTTTATCCTCGAACACCACCGGGCCGTGCTGCGTATATTTCAACGTAGCA
This sequence comes from Spirosoma sp., assembly GCA_028288385.1. Classification (GTDB taxonomy): domain Bacteria; phylum Bacteroidota; class Bacteroidia; order Cytophagales; family Spirosomataceae; genus Spirosoma. Next base: position 3,122 of record JAQBNX010000364.1, on the reverse strand, counting down.
ACAACGGGTGACCCGCTTTTCATCGGTATGGTTTCAGTCAGCGTTTTCATTGTCACCCAGTTGCCTTTATAGCGGTACTGGTTGGGATTGGTAGGATTAGTCTCGTAGACGTATAAGTCCTCATTATCCGTCTCAAAAATCGTTAGTCCCCACGCACCATAGTCGTTGTGTCCAATAGAGATGCCGGGCAAGGTTGGCTCACCAGCACCAATCACGTTCCAGCCGGGCGCGCTCAAGTGAACCCAGTACCGTAGCGAGGGTGTGCTTTGTGCCCGGTGCGGGTCGTTGGCCAGCATGGGGTAGCCGCTACTCGATTTACGACCCGAAATAACCCAGTTGTTCGATCCTACGTATTGTTTCTCCGTATCAAAGTAAGCGTCTGCCTTAACCCGATTGGCTTCGTCCTCATCGGCTTTGGTGGCCCGGCCGTCAAATTTTAGCGGCAACCTGAACGCTTCATACAATGTTAGAATAGGTTGGAGCAGTTCATCACCATTAACGTGCAGGGTCAAATCAGGCTCGGTTGATTTTGTTACCGAAGCGTCGGACCGAGGATGAAACCAGCTTAACTCGCGCAGTTTATCAGCGCCAATGAGTTTAACCAACCGACCGTAATTCAGTTCGTCCCGCACGTTATAGGCCAATCCCTGATGGCGGCTAATCACTACCTCGGGCGTCCATAAAGCTGGTTTTGTGTTTAGCACCTGAAACTCAAATGGCAGTTTATCCGGTGTTTTTAGGGCCTCGGTAATATAGGCATTGATACCCTCGACAAACGCCCGCACAATCTGGGGACCGTGTGGATGATAATGAAGCAGTTCTTTATCAATGTTACCCCGGAAGCGAAAGAGCCGGGTGCCGATGTCGCGTTTGGTTTCCTGCGGACCTAGCAGTTCGGCTACGGTGCCGGTCGCCTGCCGACGCCAGATTTCCAGTTGAAATAGCCGGTCCTGTGCGGCTGAGTAGCCCTGCGCATAAAACAGGTCATGTTCATTTTTTGCATAGATATGATTGACGCCCCACTGGTCCCGGATGATCTCGACAGGCTGTTGCAAGCCGGGTGTTTTTAACGTTTGGACAGGTTGTGCACAGCAGAAATAAGAAACCGACAGGATGAAACAGGTAATCAATAACAGGCGTCGGCGCATAGTAATAACGTTGAGACGAATAGATAAAAAAGCTTTCAAGGATATTCGGAGATATGGGCAAACCGTGAATAAACGCTACGCTTATCCATACATAAACTACGGCCTTTCGGCGTAGAAGTACGGACGTAACGAATGGGGATGTTCACGCTAAAAAATAGACATCCAACCCTCCACCTTTGTTAAGCCCGATTGGGCGACTATTGTTAAACCAAAAACAAAAAGGAGGGTATCATGGCATTTGATTTTAGAACCAGACGCGTGAGTTTCGTTCCAACCACTGGTCAGACAAACACGCAACGAGACCAGAAAGTGATCTTCTCATCACCCGTACGACGCGCTGAAGCCACCATCAAGGGCTTCGACATAGGCTACACGGGCGAAGACCATGAGGTACTTCGACAGAAAGTAGAGATCAGCAATGTACACGTAGTGGAGGGCAACGGCGTTTGCTTCGACATTGCCTATCTTTTCCGGGACAGTTCCGGCAACATCGATGACCTCTACAATGGCTGGGTTGATGTGGTGGTTATGGCTGAAGTGGCCTGACTAATTGTCTAAAATGACAAAAGACCTAACTAAGGAGTTTGCCCTGGTTAGGTCTTTTGTCTTCCAGGCTGAAGTTAATTAATCGTCGTCATCCTCCTTAGCAACTACCAGAAAAGCCCCCCGCTTTGGTGCAGGCATCACCGAATGTTCGCCCCTGACGGTCTTCCAGATGATCTCATTGAACAACCGGTCGTCAATTTTATCGGCGTAACGCAGGTCTAGTTTCTCCGACTGACGGGCTGGTTCGGTCATCGCCGTGTTTTTGGCCTCAAGATCAACCGTGGTCGGGATGTGTGTATAGGGCGTGAGCGTGGGTGTATTAGTGAAACAGGCAAACATGGGCATGGCACCGGCATCATACTGGCTCATGGGCGGCAGGCCCAAAATCAACTCCATCGTTCTGAGCATACCGGAGGTTGAGTACATCGTGTGCTCAGTGTGGCGACGCCTGGTATAAGGGCTAATGACGAGCGCGGGAGACCGGTGCGCATCGACATGGTCGGCCCCGTTCTGGGCGTCGTCTTCCAGCACGAACACCACTGACTCCTTCCAAATCGGGCTTTTCGAGAGATGTTCGATTAACCGTCCCAGCGCCAAGTCATTGTCAGCAACGTGGGCCGTAGGCGTGGGAGCACCAATCCGGGCACCGCTCGTGTGATCGTTGCCGAGCCGGATGCTGCTAAAGTGTGGGACGGCGTTGCGGGTAACGAGTGAATCAAAGTCTTTTTTCCAGATTTCTACACGGTCAATATACTTGATATTCATGTCGAAATCTGTGTAGTTAGGCGCAAACCGACCGTCTAGTGCTGAGCCTTTGCGTTTTGCGTATGCCTGAAACTCGCCATAACTGCGATAGCGCAGGCCCGCCCGCTGGCAATAATCCCAGATAAAGCCTTTTTTGGGATAGGCCACCGGCCGGCTTCCTTCGAAATCATACGTACCGCCCCGACCACCGTAACTCGTTGGCCAGTTTTTTTCGACGTAGTCGTTGGCGTAGGCCGCCGTACTCCAGTTATGGCCATCAGCACTCACTTCGGCATCGACGTAGAAGTTATCCAACAAGACAAATTCGCGGGCCAGCGCATGGTGATTCGGCGTTACTTTCTCAGGAAACAGGCATAGCGACGCGTCTCCATTGCCACCGGCCATATCGCCAAAAATCTGGTCGTAGGTACGGTTTTCCTTAATTATGTAAAATACGTGCTTAATAGTTGATGACTTCTGACCCACGTTTTTCGGAATGGGAGATGCCCCTGCATCACCAAGTGCCAGTTTTTCCTTCTCCTTTGTGTAGGGTGTGTTCTGGTAAACCAGTTTGGACAGGCTTGCCATCTCGGCCGATTTAGGCGAATCGACCCGGGGTAAATCAAACGTAGACAGCGTACCCTTGAACAACCCAGCAATGTACTCGGTGTCGGCCTCACGACG
>JAQBNX010000319.1 GCA_028288385.1 Spirosoma sp. | reverse complement strand
CCGGCGGAGGATTTGGCGCTACGTTGTGTCGGGCATTTACGTAAGTAAGCATATACCGGTCGGCATTCACCGCGCCGTCGTAAATGGCTTTAATACCCCTTTCGTAGCCAGAAACATCGTCTTTACTACCGGCAACAAAGAGCGTGGGACGCGTTAGACCGGCCAGCCCATTGGCATCCCAAACCCCACGCTCCATGCCCCAGGGAGCAAACGCCACTACGGCTTTGATGCGAGGGTCCTGCGATGCCTTCAGTTCCGGGGCACCGGTCGAGCGTGTTTGTAATGCGGTGCTGCCGCCAGACATATGCCCAAAAAGGCTTACGGCCTGAGTACTATAGCCAGCACCGGCTGCATTGAGCGCACCATAACCACCCATGGAGTAGCCAATCAGGGCTGTATTATTGGCATCGAGCAGGCCGGCCAAAAAGGATTTACTTTCTTTTGTACTGAGCCGGGCCATTTCACTCAAGACAAAAAGGTCATCGGTGGCCCGGTTGAGAAGGGTACTGGGAAACGCAGCCGCGTCGCGGTACGTCGATTCGGTATGATCAATGGATACGACTACGTAGCCCTTTGACGCCAGATTCTCGGTAAGGTAGGTGAACATAAACCGTGAACCCGGATAGCCATGCGATACGATAACCAGGGGATAGGCTGCCTCAACGGGATTGGGTTCAGCATCGCGTAGGGCCCGGCCAGCAAACGTAAAGGGAATCAGGGGCCGCTTTGGATCGTTGGCGACGCCCATCACCTCATGGTACGTTTCTAATTCCGGCTTACCAGCCGGTATACGGGCCGGGTACCAGACTTCAACAGTTAGCGGGCGGTCGTAAAGGGGTGATTTGCCGTCTTTTGGGTGTAATACGTCGGTTTGGGCTGGGTGAACCAGTTTTAGCGTACGGACACCAACCTTATAGGCCCCACGTGCGGCCAATTCAGGCGCGTCAGGCAATAAATCACCGAAAATGTATGGGGACTTACTATTTTGGTCTTGTGCAAGTACGAGGCTGTTTGCTAGTACCAATAGGAAAAAAAGCAGCGAAACGAACAGCGGATATGATTTCATTGAATAACCTGGCGGCAGGCAGTGAATGGATTAAGATTTTAGGGCCATAAACGATGTAAGTCATCTGCTGGACAGGATTTACTTACATCTTTAAAAGTAGAGCCAATAACACACCGTCTTTTCCAGGCTGTTAAGACCCGACTCAACTACCTGATGAGATTAATCACTACCGCTTACCCTTCTCCTTACCAACACGCTCAAAATTACCCATTTCTCTCCCTTATCATAGTCGTGGTTTGGCTCCTCGCCGGACATTCCCTGCAGGCTCAGGACAACGGCAAACTCAAACTGAGCGGCAAAGTGCTGGATGCGCAAGCCAACACACCGTTAGTCTACTCTAACGTCCGTTTGTTTAGGCAGGCCGACAGTTCCTTCGTAACGGGAGCGGTTACTAACGAAAGCGGTGATTTTGTGCTGGATGCCGTAGCCGGTAATTATTACGCCCTGCTCGAATCCATGGGTTATAAAGCGCAGAAAACGTCGGCTATTGAGCTAACCCGCGAAGGCTCTCCACACAGTATGGGTACGTTCCGACTGTTGCCTTCGACCAATACGCTGAGCGAGGTAATCGTGCAGGGCGAGAAAAGCACCATGGAATTAGCGCTGGATAAAAAGATATTCAACGTCGGAAAAGACCTGGCGAATCGGGGCGGCACAGCGGTTGATGTACTTCAAAACGTACCATCGGTGGCGGTCGATGGCGAAGGCAATGTCAGTTTACGGGGCAGCGGTAGTGTGCGTATCCTGATCGACGGAAAGCCGTCGGGCCTGGTGAGTCTAAAAGGATCGGGCGGCCTGCAGCAGTTGCAGGGTAGCAGCATCGAGCGAATCGAAATCATTACGAATCCATCAGCCCGCTACGAAGCGGAGGGTATGGGCGGAATTATTAACATCGTTCTGAAAAAGGAACGGAAAGAGGGCATCAATGGCTCGTTCGACGTGATTACGGGGTATCCAGGTAATTTTGGGTTGGCCGCCAACGTGAATTACCGACGTAAAAACCTTAACTTCTTCGTCAATTATACTAATTCTTACCGAAACACGCCCGGGCGCAGCACTCAGTACCAGGAATTGTACCGTAATGATTCGACGTTTATCTCTCAACAAAGTAGTACGAATCGCCTGAAGGGGTTAAATAATAATGCCCGGGCCGGCATTGACTATTTCTTTAATCCGAATAATGTTCTGACGGGCTCCTACACGTGGCGGCTCAGCAAGGGCAAACGGTTTGCCGATATTCAATACCTGGATTATGGGGCCAACACCAACATTTTACAACGCATTACCAATCGGCAGCAGGACGAAACCGAAACCGAACCCAATTCTGAATATGCGCTGAGCTATAAGCGAACATTTGCCGGCAAAGGCCATGAACTGACCACCGACGTACGTTACCTGGACAATTGGGAAAGTTCGAACCAGTATTTTACCCAGCAAACACTCCGGCAGGATGGGGGTGCTTCCGGCATACGGGATGTTTTACAACAGTCGCTAAACGACGAAACAGAAAAGCAGTTTCTGTTGCAGGTGGATTACGTCAGACCATTCGGTAAAGAAGGTAAACTCGAAGCCGGTCTGCGCAGCAGCTTCCGCGACATGACCAACGATTACACGGTACGGGAGCAGGTTCAGGATGGTGGCTGGCGGGCCTTACCCGGCCTGACTAACAATTTTCTGTACGAGGAAAACATCCACGCCATGTACGGCATCATGGGGAATAAGGTGCGCAAGTTCTCATACCAGATGGGGCTTCGGGCGGAGTGGACTGGTGTAACGACTACGCTTAAACAAACCAACGATATCAACCCCCGCCAGTACGCCAACTTATTTCCGAGCGTGCACATGACCTACGATCTGCCCCGCCAGCATGCGCTGCAAATCAGCTTCAGCCGCCGGGTGCGTAGGCCGCAGTACAATGACCTGAGCCCGTTTATGACCTTCAGCGATAGTCGAAATTTCTTCAGTGGCAATCCCGACCTGAACCCCGAATTCACGAATTCGTTCGACTTAGGGCATATCAAGTACATGGGCAAAGGGTCTTTTAGCTCTTCGGTGTACTATCGGTACACAACTGGCAAAATCATCCGGATTCGTCGGGTTGATGAACGGGGATTTTCAACAACCCGCCCCGAAAACTTAGCGACCGAAAATTCCTACGGAGCTGAATTTACCAGTTCCTACGCGCCTTATCCGTGGTGGAAAGTAGATGGCAGCCTTAACTTTTTCCGGGCAATGACCAATGGCAGTAACCTCGACGCTAGTTATCAAAGTGATACGTATAGTTGGTTTGCCCGAACTACGTCGCGGTTTACTTTCTGGAAAAGCACGGACTTACAACTGCGGGGTAATTATGAGGCTCCGCAGCAAACACCCCAGGGACGACGCAGGGCCATTGCCACGCTGGACCTGTCTATCAGCCGCGATGTTCTCAAAAACAACGGAACACTGACGCTCAACGTACTGGACGTGTTTAACTCGCGCCGATTCCGGACTATTACCGAAGGTGCCAATTTTTATACGGAAAACAACTCGCAGGGACGGCTGCGGCAAATTAACCTGACGTTCAACTACCGACTTCGTCAGGCCAAGAAGAAAGCGAAAGACCCCGTCGATGGTGAGTTTTAAGGTTGGCTTTCATCGCCTTGCCCCCACGAATGTTAATAAATTCCGGTAAATGGTGTTGTTTTTCCAGAACAGTTGAACCACCATAGGAATGTGTTTTTTGCCCGGCAACACCGTGTATTCATGATTTACGCCCAGTATCTGAAGCTTTTTATGGAAGATACTACCACTGTTGATGATGCTGGGATAAGACCGGCCTCCGATATAGATCAGCATGGGTGGACTGTCTTTTCCAACGTAGTACATAGGTGATACCGAGCGCCAAACGGCCTGGTCTTTCCCAAACGACACGAGGTATTGCTGGTCATTTGGGTACTGCATTTTTTGGAGGTAATCATACATATCCAGCCCGGCAGGATCGTCGAGAATAGCGCCTTTGACTGGGTTACGGGACAGACCAAGTTTGGTAAATAACTCATCTTTGGTAGCCATCAGCGCAGCCAGCCCGCCACCAGCCGAATGGCCCATTGTAAAGATTCGGTTTGGGTCGCCACCATATTCAGCGATGTGCTGCGTAGCCCACAGAATAGCGTGGGCACAGTCGTCGGCCATGACCGGAACCAGCACACCGGGGGCAAGCCTGTAGTTGATTATTACGGCCACAACCTGCTGCTTAGCCAGTCGTCGGCCTATAAACGAATAAAGGTTCTTGCTGCCGCTGTCCCAATTGCCGCCGTGAATAAAAACTACAACGGGATAGCCAGATGTTGACTTTTGCTTCGGTGCATACACATCGAGCACATGCCGCTCGGCGCTAAAACCCGGCGAATTAACGTCCCTGTAAGCAATGTCTTTGATCCGTCGGCTTGGGCGAGCAATTGCATATTCGTTTGCTACGATCAGCAAGACAATCAGGCTAAGTAATACGACAGGAACCGACCAGACTAATCGTAAAAAAGACATGGATTTTGGATAAACCGTAAGATCGTTAACGGGGCGTTACGTTGCCGTACGGTCCCATTCAACACCTACGAAAGATAGGTACATCTGGTTTGGCTGCAACTGACTAATTCCTCACAGAGGAGTTGAGTGCAGGAATTAACCACGATCTATTTTCGAGATGATACCTGGATAGACGGCCTATCTATACCCGTACATAAATCTTTTTTCGATCCAATAGCCAACCGACGCTCCAGCAGACCAGCATAAACGAGATGGCGAACAGGAGTGAACCGACAGCGCCGGGAACCAGCTTCTGAAACAGGTTGCGGTTGATCCAGGAAAACAGATTACCGCCCGATGCCACCGGAATCATGTATAGGCTAATAACCAACAGTTCCGAGAGGAGGTAAATAAATAAGGGATTCTTGCCAGGAATGACAAAGAACTGCGTCCAGCGGCTATCTGTCCACTTTCTGATTTCAATGATGAAAATCAGGGCTGCCATAATCGCCAGATCAATTCCTGTTGTCAACAATACGAACGAGCTTGTCCACAGCTTCTTATTGATGGGAAAAACCATGTTCCAGCATAGTGCAGCCAGAATCAGCCCCCCTCCCACTAAGAGTAATTTGGCGACGCTCTCGTAGTTTTTTTCTCTTAGTTGCACAAACTGGCCGGCATAATACCCAATTACGACATTGACG
>JAQBNX010000305.1 GCA_028288385.1 Spirosoma sp. | reverse complement strand
TGTATCTTGGCAGTTTTGGTGGAGGTTTGTGGAGTCAGACCAACGGACAGGCGCCTAAAATGGTTGCCCTCCCAGCGTCTGTTAGCCCTTTTATCAGCAGTTTAGCCACCGATTTGGCCGGTAACCTATGGATTACGACGGCCGGCTCCAGCGCCGGGCAGGCCACCCTGCACGTACGGCGGCCAGATAGTACGTTCCAGTCGTTCTCGGCGGTTAATCAGCGTAACATTGTGCAGGTCGTCTCTGACGATAACGGCTTCCTATGGCTTCGGCCCGAAGCCGGTTCGGGCCTGATCGTCTTTGACCCAGCCACCAACCGCATTCGTTTTTTAACTACTCAGGCCGGGCAGGGTGGATTGCTCACCAATAGTGTCCGGGCATTGATTAAGGATCGTACGGGATCGATCTGGATTGGCACCGACCATGGCCCAATGGTATTCGACAATCCGGCGGGGGCATTTGACGGAGCCATTGACGCGCAACCGCCCCTGCTGAACCGGCGTCGGCTGCTGGCCAATGAAGTGGTTACGAGTATCGCCGTGGATGGTGGCAATCGAAAATGGATCGGCACTCAAACAGGGCTTTACTACGTAGCGCCAGATGGGTCTCAGTTGCTCGACAGTTTTACGGCCGAGAACAGTCCACTACCCGGCAATACCATTCAGGCATTAGCCATTGAACCAGTAAGCGGGCGCGTGTTCATCCAGACTGGACCATCGAATAGTGGATTTACGAACAACAGTAGTTATGGTATTGTATCGTTCCAAGGGCCGGCTACTGAACCGGCCGAAACCCTCAGTTATTTAACCATTTACCCCAATCCCGTCCGACCGGATTTTAGCGGCCTAGTTGGCATTAATGGTCTGACTGATAACGCAACGGTAAAAGTCCTGGATGCCGGTGGACAATTAGTTTACGAGACCAGGTCACAGGGTGGTACGGCCACCTGGAACCTGCGTGATTATCGAAACCGGCCGACTCAAACAGGCGTATACCTAATCGTTGTCGTTACGGCCGACGGCACCGAAGGACTGGCCGGAAAGCTGGCCGTTGTACGCTAAACAAAACAGAATCATGCATTTAGATGCTCAGCAACCTATTATCCTTCAGGACTATCTTCGCCAACGCGGCTGGCTAGATACAGAAGAAGTAATTACCTCCCTGGAGAAACCCGGTGAGGGAAATATGAATTACACACTTCGGATCATTACCCCAAACCGGGCATTCATTGTAAAACAGTCGCGGGGGTACGTTGAAAAATACCCTACCATTGCTGCCCCGGCCGAACGGGCAGTCACTGAAGGTCGCTTTTACCAAACAATACAGAGAATCCCAAAGCTGGCCAGGCAAATGCCGCATTTGCTGGGTATTGACGAGAAAAATAACCTATTGGTACTGGAAGATTTGGGGGCAGCCAGCGATTTCACCCATTTATACCAACCGTGCCGTCTATTGAGCGAATCCGATGCACTAGCCCTGACGGAGTATTTGTCTGATCTACACGGCCAGTTTTTGACGCACAATCCTGATGTGGCCTTTGCGAACCTGGGCATGCGGGCGCTGAATAATGAGCACATTACCAACTACCCATTTCTGGAAGACAACGGCTTTGACCTGAATACCATCCAGCCGGGTTTGCAGGCACTGGCCATGCCCTATAAACGGGATGCAGATCTTAAAAAAACAGTTCAGGCATTAAGCACCGTGTATCTAGCCGAGGAACACCCCTCCAAACCCGTTACGCTCCTCCACGGCGACTACTATCCCGGAAGTTGGCTGCAAACGGCGTCGGGCACCAAAATTATCGATCCAGAATTCTGTTTTTTCGGGCCGGCCGAGTTTGATCTGGGTGTGATGATGGCCCACCTGATGATGGCCGAGCAGCCCCCTACGGTATTGAATACGGTGCTATCAAACTACCAACCAACTACAGGCTTCGATGAGCGATTGCGTCAGCAGTTTACGGGTGTCGAAATCATGCGCCGGCTGATTGGTCTGGCACAATTGCCCCTGAGTTTATCGCTCGACCGAAAGCGTAGCCTCCTAGACGACGCCTACTTTTTACTTTCTTAGATCAAAGACGGTCCGGAGGGCAATACGTGGGCAGATTAGTCATTAACCATACTGATTACAGGGTTCATAATCTTCCGCCACTTTTAAGACTTCGCTGGCTGTTTTTGCGTTGCCCTTTACTTATGCCTGCGTGGGGTTTCTTAACCGAGCAGCTTTAGACAGCCATTTGATGAATCAGTCCATTTTGTCTAATTTTGACCAGTTTTATATGACTCCATCTTTCCTATTCAGCTGAACAAAAGTAATCTGGATAGTAAAGGTGCCCAAACGCAATTAATGCACTCAACATGAGAGAGATACAGTTCCGCGAGGCCCTGCGGGAGGCCCTTAACGAAGAAATGCGCCGGGATCCGCTGGTCTATCTGATGGGCGAAGAGGTGGCCGAGTACAACGGAGCTTACAAAGTCAGTCAGGGCATGTTGGATGAGTTCGGACCGGAGCGGGTTATTGACACACCCATTGCCGAACTCGGTTTCGCCGGAATTGGCATAGGGTCGGCCATCAACGGGCTGCGGCCAATTATTGAGTTTATGACGTTCAACTTCTCGCTTGTCGCCATTGACCAGGTCATTAACTCAGCGGCCAAAGTAATGTCGATGTCGGGTGGTCAGTATTCGTGTCCGATCGTGTTTCGGGGGCCAACGGGAAATGCCGGGATGCTGTCGAGCCAGCATTCGCAAAATTTCGAAAATTGGTTTGCCAATACACCCGGCCTGAAGGTAGTGGTGCCATCTAACCCCTATGATGCCAAAGGACTACTCAAAAGCTGCATCCGCGACAACGACCCGGTTATTTTTATGGAATCGGAGTTAATGTATGGCGACAAAGGGCAGGTGCCGGAAGAAGAGTACCTGATTCCGATTGGCAAGGCCAACATCGTCCGCGAGGGTAACGACGTAACGATTGTCTCATTCGGCAAGATCATGAAAGTGGCTATTGCCGCTGCCGAAGAATTAGCGAAAAATGGTGTCTCGGCTGAAGTGATCGACCTGCGCTCGGTTCGCCCAATCGACTACGACACAGTTATCAGCTCGGTTAAGAAAACGAATCGCTGCGTAGTGGTCGAAGAAGCCTGGCCCCTATCGGCTATCTCTTCGGAATTGACCTATAATATTCAGCGCAATGCGTTCGATTATCTGGATGCGCCAGTTATTCGGGTCAATAGTATGGACCTGCCACTACCCTACGCTCCTACGCTTATTGAAGCAATTTTGCCTAACGTAAAGCGGACTATTCAGGCGGTGGACGCTGTACTGTACAAAAAATAAGTTAAGAACCGTAACTAATAAGAGTGGTTACTCAAATCTATAGATATTTATTCATCAAAAAAGCGTCAGCCGGGTTGGTCTGACGCTTTTTTGCTATAAAAAAACCAGCCTGTTATGAAGCCGGTTTTTATTCGATGCAAGTAATAGTAAAACCCCTAAGAGATTAATTAAGTTTAGAGCTTGAAAAATAGTAAAATAATTTTTCATATTATTGCTATATATGAATCCTTTACCAGATACAGCACAAAAATTGTCCAAGATCAGGTTGTCGGGACGAATTATTTACGAAGTAACCATCCAGCACGTTGGTTCACTAAATGCTATTCGGCAACGCGAGTCTACTATTATTTTTTTTTCTAACCTGCGTAAAGCGGTTGATGCTGTAACAGCGGAATTGGCATTAAATAACTGGCCCCAAAAAGTGAACTATACAGCAGTATACCGGGGTGTAAAACAGCGGGGGTTTTACAGTTGTGATTTCGACGTAGCAGGTACGCGGGTATTTCGAATTAAAGTGGTCCCGCAGATTCTGAATCCAGCCCTGCCCCGACTCGGAATCGACGAAAACCCAGTAAAGTGACCAGCAAAAAACTCCTGTCGCCTTAGTACGCAACCTGGGTAGGCCCTACCGTAACGCTGGTGTTTTTTATAGCGGCTAGGCCACCGTCTATATTCACGATGTTATCAAAACCGCGAGCTTTCAGAATGGAGCTGGCAACCATGGATCGGTAGCCGCCGGCACAGTGAACATAAACCGGCTCGTTCCGGTAAACCTCGCCCATACGTTCGCTAATCATATCCAGGGGTATGTTTATAGCCCCTTCAACGTGTTCAGACTGATACTCGCCGGGTTTACGGACATCCACGACAGGCGTATTCGGCCTGGCAGCCCTACGCCGGGCAAATTCACTGGCCGAAATAGATTCGACCAAGTCTATTTCTTTACCTGCCTGCACCCATGCCGCAAAACCACCCGCCAGAAAACCTATGCACTGGTCGTAGCCAACTCGGGCCAGTCGCAGCACCGTTTGTGCCTCCTGCCCGTCGGGCGTTACGAGTGCAATCGGCTGTAACAGATCAGGGATGAGCGCCCCAACCCATGGGGCAAACTGACCGTTCAGGCCAATATTGATGGTATTGGGAATAAATCCGGTTGCAAAGTCAGCAGCGTCACGAACGTCAAGCACCAGAGCGCCGGTTTCGTTTACGAGGGCTTCAAAAGCATCGGGCGCAAGAGCCTGACTGCCGCGTTTGATAACAGCGTCGATTGGCTCGTAGCCTTCTTTGTTAAGCCGGGCATTCTCGGCGAAATAAGCCGGGGCCACACTTAGTCCATCAAGGACTTTTTGAATAAAATCCTCTTTCGACTCCGCCCGTAGCGCGTAATTCACCTGCTTTTGATTGCCAAGCAGATCGGTTGTTTCTTTACTCATGCTCTTGCCGCAGGCCGACCCTGCGCCATGGGCCGGATACACAATCAGGTCGTCGGCCAGGGGCATAATCTTGGCCTGCAGGCTGTCGTAGAGCATTCCAGCCAGGTCGCGCTCGTTCAGATCGCCTTTGATGGCTAAGTCGGGGCGCCCAACATCGCCGATAAATAACGTATCGCCTGTGAAAAGGGCGTGGTCCCGGCCCGTCTCGTCTATAAGCAGGTACGTAGTCGATTCAAAGGTGTGACCGGGCGTGTGCAGAGCCTTCAGCGTTACGTTGCCCAGTTTGAAAGTTTCCCCATCTTTAGCATGATGCACATCATAGGCTGTGTTGGCATTGGGTCCGTAAACAATCTTGGCACCCGTCTTCTTCGCCAGGTCCAGATGCCCCGACACGAAATCTGCGTGAAAATGGGTCTCGAAGACGTATTTTATGGTAGCGCCTGCTGTTTGGGCCTTCCGAACGTAAGGGGAAGTTTCGCGCAGGGGATCAATGATAGCCGCTTCGCCCGCGCTTTCGATGTAATAAGCGCCCTGCGCCAGGCAACCAGTATACAGTTGTTCGATTATCATACGTATTGCAGACAGCCTGTCCGCTGTTAAGGCACATCAACGTATCCCACTACGTTAGGTCAATTCATTAACGATCATGTACCCGGCCACTGCCAAGACAAACCAGCCGAACCCTTTTTTAAGTTTGTCGGGTGCCACAAAACGGGCAAAGTACATGCCCATGAAGATTCCGGTAATGGATAAACCCGTGAAGGGCAAGAGAAAATTCCAGTTCAACTCCGTATGGTTCATATCGCCCAGGAAGCCCACAAACGAGTTGACAGCAATAATGAGTACCGACGTAGCAATCGCCCGCTTAATAGGCAGTCCTGCCAGCAGCACCAGCATCGGTACGATCAGGAAACCGCCCCCCGCACCGATCGTCCCCGTCAGCAGTCCTACGGCCAACCCGTCTAGAGACAATGACCCGTAGCGTGGGTTGCCATCGGCTGCTTCACCCCGTTCGGGACTGTCGCTACGAATCATGGCGCGAGCCGCAATAATCATCACCAGCGCAAAAAAAAACAAGATGGCATCGCCTTTGGGCAAGATAAAATCATTCAGCCGGAATAGAGGATCTGGTAAGGCAGGCACCAGAAACCGTCGACTCAGGTATACCGACACAAAAGACGGCAGCGCAAAGGCCAGCGTGACCCGGAGATCAATCCGCTTTTGAACGAGGTGGTTAACCGACCCAATCAGCGACGTCGACCCGACTACAAATAAGGAATACGTAGTGGCCTGCACAGTTGGAATATTGAATACGTAAACAAAAATTGGCACTGTGAGTATCGACCCACCACCGCCAGCCAGTCCAATTACCAGGCCAACCATTATGGCCGATGCATACCCTATTACCTCGTGTCCAATCATTGGAAGCAAAGCTATGACTTGTTTTAAGACAGGACTACCAACAAAGAGCCCCCGACTGGCTGCCGGGGGCTCTTTGTTGATAATTTGTCCGTAAAATTCAGGCCTTTATCCTGTCTAACCATCAACCAGCTATTATTGCACTTGAGAAACAGGAGCAGATAAAAATCCTACTCTTCCGGATTATTCAGGTGGCTGTGCTTCCGGCTATAGAGAAAGTACACAATGATCCCTAACGTACACCAGACCAGGAATGAGATTTTGGTGTCGGTGCGCAGGTTATACATCAGATATAGGTTGGCCAGAATACCCAACGTAGCAACAACAGGCAGGGCTGGTGTCCTGTAAGGCCTTTCCAGGCCTGGCTCCCGAACCCGTAACAGCCACACGGCTCCGCAAATCATGGCAAAAGCCAGCAGCGTTCCCGACGAGCACAATTCGGACACTTTGTCGATGGGCGTCAGGGCCGCTACTATCGAGACAATGGCGCCAACCAGAATGGTACTTTTCCAGGGTGTTTTAAAGGTTGGGTGAATAGACGCAAACAGGTTTTTCGGTAAAAGACCGTCTTTGGCCATACCAAGGAAAATCCGGGTTTGACCTAGCATCATCACCAGCATCACAGACGTCAAACCTGCAATGGCAGCAATGGTAATCAAATACACAGCCCACGTCAGACCCTGATCGGCAAAGGCCTGGGCCACCGGCGCTTTCAGGTCCAGTGCGTCGTATTTAACCATACCCGTCAGCACGAGCGACACCAGAATGTAGAGCACGGTGCAGATAATGAGCGACGCTATAATAGCAAATGGAACGTCTTTTTTGGGGTTTATGGCTTCTCCAGCCTGCGTAGAAACGGCGTCAAATCCAATATAGGCGAAAAACACAATGCCCGCTGCCGTTACAATTCCGTTGAAGCCGTAATGCTGCTGACCACCCGCATCCATGACCGGATTTGGAATGAAGGGAGTCCAGTTGGCTACATCCACAAAGAAAGACCCGGCAATAATCACGAAAATGACCGGTGCCACTTTTAGAATCACAATGGCGTTGTTGGTGCTGGCCGCTTCCTTAATGCCTTTGACCAGGACATACGTAACAACCCAGACAATAAGAAAGGCGGGCAGGTTAACGGCAAACGTAAAATCAGGAATACTCTCTCCGGCGGCCCGCAACGTCTGGGCTTTTTCCTGGGCAGTAACCGGGTCGTTCATCAGCCAGATGGGTGGGTTAATACCAAGCAAATGGAGCAGTTTTTCGAAGTAACCTGACCAGCTAACGGCCACCGTAGTGGCACCCATCATGTATTCGAGAATAAGATTCCAGCCGATAAGCCAGGCAAAAATCTCGCCAACCGTACCGTATGAGTACGCGTAAGCCGACCCCTCAACGGGCAGAATAGACGCAAACTCGGCATAGCACAGGGCGGCAAACGCACAGGCAACACCGGCCATCACAAACGCCAGCGCCAGCGCCGGTCCTGCCCATTCGTTGGCGGCAATGCCAGTCAGCACGAACACCCCACCGCCGATTACGGCTCCAATGCCAAGCGAGGTTAGCGACCAGCGTGTCAGTACCCGCTTCAGTTCACTCTTTTTCACATCGGCTTCATAAGCCGCCAGCGGCTTTTTCCGCCAGATACTAGTGGTATCGACTGGTCTTAATTTTGTTTCCATGCAGGAAATAGAGTTTGGTGATCGTGTCTTTCTAAAAGAGATTATTAGGCGAAACGCGGGGAAAGATACGTAATTGTATACTATAAAGTAAAACCCTGTTACGGACGGGAAACACACTGGTTGTAGTTGAATGGCAGCGTTCAGCTAACTCTTTCACCAATCACCTGTATGCTTCCCTGCCATAACAGGGTTTCCTTTTGATTACGACTGCGAAGGCCGGATCAGCGGCTTCTTATCTTTCTTTTCTTTCTTCGCCGTGAACTCCTCGGGTGTAGCCGTGGGGTTGTTTGTAAACTCCGTTGGAACGGCGTCATAGCCCACTTTCTTCTCCGGACTAACTGGCCTAGCCACATCATCCTTCTCCTGGTCGCGGCTCAGCGAGTCAACTACAATCGGTGTAGCGACAAACAGCGACGAGTACGTTCCGACAATAACGCCGATCAGCATGGCGAACGAGAATCCTCGAATGGTTTCGCCCCCGAAGATGAACAGTACCAGCAGGACCAGAATTGTGGAGAAACCCGTAACGGCCGTGCGGCTGAGTGTCGCGTTCAACGCGTTGTTAATGATCGACGGTATACTCTCCTTCTTGCCTTTGTTTTCGGCGAGGTACTCACGCACCCGGTCGAACACCACAACTGTATCATTCATCGAGTAGCCCATGATGGTGAGCAGAGCACCCACAAAAGCCTGATCCACATCGAGTGAAAAGGGCAACCAGCCGTTAAAAATCGAGAAGATAGCCAGAATAATAAGTACGTCGTGGAACATGGCGACGACGGCCCCATAACCAAAGGCCAGCCGCTTAAACCGGATCAGGATATAGACAAACACTACCGCTACGGCCAAGAGAATAGACCAAAGAGCGGAGGTCAGAATATCGTAGGCAATAGTCGGACCTACTTTCTGTGAACTCTCGATCCGGGCTGGATTACCGCTTATGCTGGACAATCCTTTGTAAACGGCGGCTTCGGCCCGCTTATCGGCTCCCTGCGAGTTATCGTCGATCAGGTAGGGTGTTGTTACTTTTACCTGATTCGAGCCGATACCCGTACCACCGTAGGTTTTCACTTCCGGCGATCCACCCAGCACACTCGCCAGCGATGTCCGAACCACGTCCGTACTGACGGTTTTCTCAAATCGCACAACGTAAGAACGTCCCCCTTTGAAGTCGACGCCCAGGCCAAAGCCCTTGAAGATAACCGAAAGAATGCCTAACCCAATAATGACCGATGAAACCGTGTAATAGAGCTTCCGGCGCGAAACAAAGTCGAAATTCGAATCAGCAAACAGGTTTTTCGCCCATGACGAGCTGAAGGTTAAGGTCTTGCCGTTACGTATGTAATATTCCAGCATCAGCCGGGTAACAAAAATAGCGGCAAACAGCGAGGTCAGGATACCAATGATGAGCGTCGTGGCAAAGCCTAGAATCAGACCCGTACCAAAAATAAACAGGACAATACCGGTCAGGAACGTCGTTACGTTGGAGTCGATAATGGACGACAACGCATTTTTAAATCCATCGGCCACGGCCAGCTTAAAGCCTTTGCCCAGGGCCAGTTCTTCTTTAATCCGCTCAAAAATCAGGACGTTGGCATCCACTGCCATACCAATCGAAAGTACGATACCAGCTATACCCGGCATGGTTAAGACAGCACCCAGCGAGGCCATCACGCCCATCAGGAAAAACAGGTTTACAATAAGCGCCAGATCGGCAATTAAACCAGCCCGGTTGTAGTAGAACACTACGAATGCCAGCACCAGTAAAATCCCAATCACCGACGAGAGCACACCCGCGCTAACGGCCTCTGAACCGAGCGTGGCACCAACCACGTTTTCTTCAACAATGTTCGTTGGAGCAGGGAGCTTACCAGCCTTCAATACGTTGGCCATGTCTTTGGTCTCTTCCACCGTAAAGTTTCCGGAGATGCTCGAACGGCCGTTGGGAATTTCGTTCTGTACGTTCGGCGCGGTGTAGACGAGGTTGTCGAGCAGAATGGCGACGGGTCGATTCACGTTAGCGGCTGTCAGGTTTTTCCACTTGCGTGCACCTTCGGCGTTCATGTTCATGGTCACCTCAGGGCGGCCCCGGTCGTCATAGTCGTTAGCCGCGTCGGTAATCACATCACCTTCCAGCGGAGCCCGGCCAGCGGGTTTTTTCAGGAAATAGAGGGGCAGTATCTCCTTTCCGTCGGTTGATTTAAACGTCTTTCGGTCCCAGGCAAAGAACGCGTCAGCGGGAAACAGGCTCCGGACTTCAGGCGCATTCAGCACGGCATTGGCGCGGGCGGTATCCTTGAGGTACACACCCAACTGATCCTGACCAACGGGCAGAAACAACTGCGTCAGGGCCGTTCCCTGAGCTGTTGCAGCGGCCGTATCCTTACCAGCGGTCGAATCTTTTTTAGCACCCTGAGCCAGCTGCGACTCCAGGCTTGTTGCTTTTCCGGCTGTTCCACTAGCAGGGGTTGTTGTTGTGCCGGTTTTGCCAAGAGCAGCCTTCCGTTCGGCCTCCTGCGCTACTAAGTAAGCACCCATACCATCCAGCGCCGGAGCCAGTTCGTTCAGGCGGTATACCTCCGTAAACTCCAGTTTAGCAGCCCCCGTCAGCAGGCGACGTACTCGTTCGGGGTTATCAACACCAGGCAACTCGATCTGAATACGGCCCGAACCCGGCAACCGCTGAATGTTGGGGTTAGCCACACCAAACTTATCGACACGAGCCTGAATGATCTGGTACGCACGGGCAATGGCGCCGTTGACCTCGTCGTTCAGCATCTTTCTGACTTCCGTATCCGACGACTGGTAGTTGATTTTGCCCCGGTTCGCGCTGGTGGCAAATACACTCGCGAGTTTGGTGTTCGGCGCCAGTGCTTTGTAGTTATCGACAAACAAGTCGACAAAACTGGTTTTGCTGGTCTTCTGGTCTTCTAACGTCTTTTTCAGGGCTTCTGAGAACTTGGGGTCCCGGTTGTTACCCGACAGGCTCCGCAGAATGTCGGCGGGTGACACTTCGAGTACTACGTGCATACCGCCCTGTAGGTCAAGCCCAAGGCCCAGTTCACGCTCGCTTACTTCCTGCAGTGTGCTGCCGAGATAGACCGGCTCTTTCCAGAGCGAATCGAGGTAACGTTGCTTTTTGTTGCGGTCCACCTGCCCCGATTTGTTGGTGGCGTAAGCCTCGGCATCGGACTTGATGCTTCGTGAGACAAACGTAAACGAAAGGAAATACAGGCATATCGCTGTAATAACCCCCGTCAGAATGAGTATTCCGGTTCTGTTTTGCATTGCTACCAACAGGTAAAAACCTGTTCAGATAAAATAAATGAGATAGATATAAAACGAAGATTAATCATCGACATCCAGCCTTAATTAGCAGGATACGAACGATTTATGGGAAGAAGCCCATAGATAACGGTACGTCAGGGAGCGTTGGGCGCTATGGCGTGCCCAAAAACGTACTGCAGGTACGAAAAAAAGTAATGTGGAAAGGTAAAATGCCGGAGTAGGGGAACGCTCAACAGCATTAAAATCATGAATGTTGGCAGGGGCAACAGAAAGGCGGTCTGCGTACCACCTCCCACCGTAGGGGCGGGCATAAAAACGGCTTCAAACTGAGCAGCGCTCAGTTGCGCATCCGTCGATTGCGAGCCATCCGTTTTCGTCGATTTTGCCCCATCGGCAACCGCTTTGGTCGCTTTATTGGTCTGCAATGCCTGTTGCTGGGCCAGCCTACTATGTCCCCATACAGCTGTAAACAGCAGCAGGACAGCCAGGGTAAGGCTCGAAAGACGTTGTATGACGCGCGGTTGCTTCATTGTTTCCTATAACGGATTACAAATTTCGCTCCATTTCATGAGATGTGCAAGTGGGTATGAATGGATTCGCAGGTGAGCGGATTTTGTCCCCTTTTGGATAAATCATGCCTATCCACGTAATAGCGGTCGGGAAATTATCTGTTACTTGCAGCCATGAATCTTGATGAATTTATCCGATTGGCCCTGGCCGAAGACGTCGGTGATGGCGACCACACATCCCTCTCTACCATTCCGGCCGATGCGCATAAACAGGCACGGCTGCTGGTCAAAGAAGCCGGTGTGCTGGCGGGCGTTGAAGTGGCGCAGGCCATATTTGCTCAGGTGGATCCCCATTTTGTCGTTGAGGTGTTGATTCCGGATGGAACTGCTATCCAACCTGGAGATATTGTGCTAACCGTAAGTGGCAATGCCAGAAATATTCTTACGGCCGAGCGTCTGGTACTCAACTGCATGCAGCGTATGAGCGGCATTGCCACCCACACCCGCGAATTGGTCAACCTGCTCGAAGGCACACGGGCGCAGTTGCTGGACACCCGCAAAACCACCCCTAATTTCCGCATCTGTGAGAAGATGGCGACCAAAATTGGCGGGGCTGTCAACCACCGCTTCGGCCTCTACGACATGATTCTCATTAAGGATAACCACGTCGACTATGCTGGTGGTATTGAAGCCGCCATTACTAAAGCTGTTACGTACCTGAAAGAAACGGGCCGGACGCTTCGCATTGAAATCGAAACCCGGAACCAGGCAGAAGTTGAGGAAGTGCTGCGCGTCGGGCAGGTTGACGTTATTTTACTAGATAACTTTCAGCCCAATGGTATTCGCGACATGGTACGGCTTATCAATGGGCGCTTTACAACCGAAGCATCAGGCGGAATAGACGAGACAAACCTACGGGCCTATGCCGAAACAGGCGTAGACTTCATCTCATGTGGCGCACTGACCCACCAGATTAAAAGCCTTGACCTTAGTTTGAAAGCATATTGATCACGTACTAATTACTGTGGAATAAAACACCGATGGCAATGTTTAAAATAGGGTGTTTCTACCTCGTGAAATAAACCTTCCTGATTTTTCCGTTTTCAATTTTATAAATCGCTACGGCCTGAACTGGTTTTCTGTCTGGCCCATAGGTAACCCGTTCGTGGTCAATGACCGTATTGCCAAGCACGATACGGTTCACCAGTTCGCAATGCAGATTTTTTGTTTGGTCGAACATACTGCCATACTGCTTCCGCATTGTCTCTTTGCCCCTGTAACGTAGCTTCTCCGGAAAGTCATATATTTCCACATCGTCGGCATAAGGTGCTAGAAAAGCGTCGATATCGCGGGTGTTATAGGCATTGAGCTGCTGCTGCGCGAGGTCGATGGGCGAATTAGGCAGCAGTCGCGAGGGGGTTGTTACGTAGCCCCGATTGACAACCGTTTCAATACGCATGATCGCGTTGATGTTGGTCATGGGGTTCTCGTTCAGCACCAACAGATTCGCCAGCTTACCTTCGGCCACGCTACCTATCCTGTCTTCTTTCCCAAAAATACGTGCTCCGTTGATGGTCGCAGCTTTCAATAGATCAACGTTTGAAAGCCCGGCTGCCTGCATGGCCTTTACTTCGTCGATGTAGGATGTGCCATGAAATGTACCGGGGTTACCGGCATCGGTGCCAACGACCACATTCAGACCCGCGTCCAGTACTTTCTTCAAATTAACTCGTTTGATGGAGTCAATCTTTGCCAAACGCGCCTGATAGGCCGGACTCGTGAGGAGACCTTCGTAGCGTTTGCGCAGATCAGGCTCCGGTATGTGCTTAATGTCATTCAAGGTTCCCAATACGTAGGGGTTAGCCTGAGCAAACTCGTAGGCTGTAGGCTTTCGATTATCAGAGAAAAAGCGGCTAATGCCCCGATTGACGATCATGGTTGGACAGAAACTGACCTTGTTCTTCTGCATCAGGCCAATCAGTTCCTCATCCATGACACCATCTTCTGGACTATGAACCAGGTAATCGGCGCCATATTTCACACCCAGCTTGGCGGCCAGCAATTCCTGCGTGTGAATGGCGAGTTTTAATCCATTCTTATGCGTTTCGTCAATGGCGGCCTGCACAACTGGAATCAACTCCTCCCCCGACTTGCTCACACCCCGGATCAGAAACCAGATTTTGATAAAATCGGGTTTGGCAGGCAACTGTTTACGGACTAGCTCCCGAGCTTCTTCGGGTGTTGATGCTTTAATAATGGGCGAATCCTCAACGTTGAAAGCCGGTGGCTGGTAGGTCGACACCAGCGGCCCCGTCATCAGGATACTCGGACTCGTATATAGTTGGTTGAAACGGTCGCGGTAAGGAAACTGGTAAAGCGGACCGCCAATGTCAATCACCGTTGTTATGCCACTGGCCAGATACCGGCGCAGCAGGTCGCCCATGTTGTCGCGTAGCCACTGCCGTTCAGTTTCGTAGGGGTGGTATTTCGTCAGATTGACACCATCGGGGCGGGTGTAAAGCCCTCCCGACTGAAACAGATGAATGTGGCTATCAATCAGGCCGGGCAACAGCCACTTTCCTTTGGCATCAACGACAGTGGCTCCTGGCGGAACGTTTAAATTCCTGCCAATCTTCCTGATAGTCTCGTTCTCGATCAGCACATTGACGTTTTCGCGCACCTTACCCGTTTCAACATCAATCAAGTTGCCGCCAATAATCATGACCGGCTGTTTAGGCAGGGTAATGCTGTCGGTCGGGGCAGACTGACCCTGAACAATCAGGCTACAGAACAAGAGCAGGATACCTAAATAATGCTTCATGCGATTTTCGAAGACGGGTACAAGCGCATTGCGCCGGAGTTTACTAAAGACAACTTGTCCTGAGATAGCAGCTCGTTCAGTTATCGACATTTTTGATGGTGGGACGATTGTCGTCCATTCGTTTCTCGTATACAATACGAAACTCGCTTAAATCAGGTCTGTATTTTCGTTTTCTCCTCAGTTCGTGTTGATGAATTGTTTGCCCAAGCTGATACATAAACGGTTGCCCCACTGTCTCATACTCGTACTTATCATCGTTCAGGATGCCGTCGCTATTCACGTAAACCGTCGCCGTTAGCATATATTCCACGTTATTCTTAAAGTCTACTACGTATGACGCGTCGGTCAGGAAGCCATACGCCCAGCCAACTTTATTGAACACCCGAACGCCCTCCGGCAATTGGTGATGCAGGCTATCCATAAAGAAGAATTTCACGTAGCTATCATAATAATGGCCAGCATCGTATTTGGGGTAATTTGTCTCGCCGGGCAACTGCGACAGGTATTGACGCAGAAACTGGTAGTCATCCGGTTTTAAGCCAAATCGTTTTTTTACGGGTACCGACAGGGGAAACATCACCGATTGAAGCATTTGCTGGAGCGCTTCGAGTGGCAGTTTGTTACGTCCCGTGAAATCGAACGGTTGCCGCACCAGGCTGTCTTTTCCAACTATGTATCCCTGTCCCAGCGTATCGATTCGCCGGGCATCAAACGGGTCCTGGTTGTAAGCTGCGGGCTGCTCATAAATAGTCTGCCCTTTACCCCCAATAAACCGAACGGGATTAGTATGCCGATTCTCGTCAGGCGTCATCCTGACAAAGCGGTGCGTAATGCGCGTGTCCAGATAGCCTTTAGCGTGTAATGATCGGTTTATTTCGCCCTGCCCCACAAACTCATACATCCGGCTATAGGGATCATTTTCGCTGACCAGAAACGCTTTTTTGATTAGGTGAGCGATAGATGGATAGCCATTCTGGGCAGATGAGTCGGTCCACTCCATTGTTTGTTTACTATACGCGCTGTCGAACTGCATGGCCGTGAACTTATTCACCTGAGGCTTATTCAGCTGGTTCAACTTCTCCAGCGATAGCAGCGCCAGGGGCAGTTTCACCGTTGAAGCCGGATTGAAATACTCCGTACTGTCGACCCGGAAGTAATAGTTCGTGAAGGTGGGTACATTGGCCTTATCGCGGTTAATCTGGGTATAGATGATCTGTAGCCGATACTGCGCCGGGTGGCGAATGACTTCCTGAAGAACCGGATGTTGGTTTGCCTGAAGTAATTTAGCCAGATACGCATCAGTCCTGGCCTGGCCATAACCGCTGCTCAACCAAAGCGATA
>JAQBNX010000301.1 GCA_028288385.1 Spirosoma sp. | reverse complement strand
CCCAGAACGCTGCTACCTCCTCGTCGTTGGGGTGTTGGACCCAGCGAACGAAGAGATCGTCGAGAGTAAACTCTTCGGCGGTGTAGGTATAGTACGGTTTCTGGGTCAAGGTAGACACGACAGCTATGTCTCCACAAAGAGGTCCGGCGTCGTAATTCTACTTATGTAACTCAGGGTTTAATTGGAGGGGCTGGTATGAGCAAGATACGTTGGGTATCAGTCTGATGGGTGAGCCATACGCCTAAAGTTGTAGGCAGTCGACCTAACACCAACGGCCTACATACCATACTCCCTAACCAGTTATTCACTCTTGTTTTTACGGGCAGTTTTAGCCTTTTCTGTATTGGCTACTACCTGTTTACCTGCCAGTGAACCGGCCTGTTTTTTCGTGTTGGTCGCCTTTTTTTCGGCGGGCGACAGCTCGTTCCAAGCTTCTTTTGGCAGGTAACGGGTAGTGCCGCCCTCACGTTCGGCGGGTTTACCATCGGCGGTCTGCCATTCCTCCTCCGTCCACTGCTCCAGGTGTTGCTGCGATTCTGTCCGCTGCTTCTGTAGGTAGGCACCCCCGGCCTTTTCATATTCGTGCGTAAGCAGTTGTGCTTTACGGGCACTCCATTGACCGGGTTTGCCTCCCTTATCACCCGCTTTGATTTCCTCCTTCAATTTTTCGCGCAGGTCGGGTTTATCATAATTATTGTCTGCACTGGACTTTTTCTGAATGGCTGCTTTCGGCTTACCTACTGTTCTTGTTGCCATAACGTTACCGCAGTTGGGTGATAAAGAGCAACAGGTTGTGCTGCAAAAAGTTACTCAAAACCTTGTCGATGACCGGTACAATTAACCTTCGGGTAAGTTCCTGGTTATGTTCTCATCAACCTTACGACACTATGAGCCGTTTTTGGCGTTTTCTGCTACTCTGTACCCTGTGGGGAGGTGGCAACTGGTCCCATGTGGTGGCTCAATCCAACGGGTCTGACAACACTACCTCGCTGCCAGCTTCAGCCAGTCTGTCCTCCGATTCGGTGCAAACCAAGGTTGCTAAACCCAAATCGCTCACCTTTACGGGCTCTACGGATCAGCGTTTTTACTTTTTCAACGATACCAGAAACGATAACGGTCGTCGAAAGCCGGTGAGTGTCTATGGCATTCGGGCAGGGTTTTTGTTTCCTTCCCGACGGGAGAACAGCACCGAAGCCGGGGGGATGCGGGCGGCCTTTAAAGCGGGGCTCGGTTTTTACTTCGTCAATCAGTTTCTTAACCGGCCAGGATTACTACCCGCTACGTCGGAAGCCGTGACGCGTCACCTGCGGATTGCGACGGCTTTTTTTGAGCCTTATTTATACCGCAAAAAATCAATTGAAATCAGTTTGCCCATCGAGTTTGGATACGGCCACTCGCGCTATGAACGAAATAGTGACCAGGCGCCCGAGGTTGAGGTGGCACGTGGCGTTTTTCTGCCCGCCGGAGTCGGTGTATCGGCTTCCTATCAGTTCCCAAATCTGCGCTGGTTCCGGCCGTTTCACTGGTTTGGCTTTAACGTCCTGGGCGGCTACCGGTTCATTCTAAAAAAAGATGTACCGAACAGTCAAATTAATTACAATGGTTTATACATATCGGTTGGCCCTTCGTTTTTCCTCGAAAATTTAACTGCGGATATTAAAAACTGGCGACGAAATCGCAAAAAGAAGTAAGTTAACCTGGTGCTACTATCCCTTCTTATTCGGCGGACAAAACTTTTATAGCATTCCTAATCACCTTAAGCTGCGGGTGTGCTGTTAAAACTATAACTAGAAATTCCAATAAGCAGCAGAGCCTTGCCAGTCGGCTAAATTAGCGTTGTTTCGGGTTTCAGTAGATATTTAATAGGGATTCAGAACGTAACGGAAGGATAATAATTGCTATATTCATCTGACTAGAGTGATGTATACATGTTTCTGGTAGTGAGTTATCGCCTGGCAATGGACTGTCCGGGTAAATTACAGGAATAATTGGCTAGATTATGTCGTATTTATTCACTGTAATATTATATTAGCCATATTAATCACGTGTTATATGGAAACGACTGCTCCCGCCAATGCGGCATTGGATACCATTGTCAATTTCTTCTATAAGTGGGAGGAGTCGCAGCCAAATAAGGATTTTCTGAGACAGCCGCTTGGCGATTCGTTCATTGATTATACCTGGGCCGAGGCCGGGCGTCAGGCCCGCATTATGGCCACCTATCTTAACTCACTGGGTTTACCGCCCAAAAGCAACATCGGTCTGGTTTCTAAAAACTGCGCACACTGGATTATCGCCGACCTGGCTATATTAATAAGCGGACATGTGTCGGTGCCGTTTTATCCCACTCTCACGGGGCCACAACTCCGTCAGGTGCTGGAACACAGCCAATGCCGCGCGCTGTTTGTAGGGAAACTCGATGGCTGGGATGTCGTTAAAAGGGATGTGCCTGCCGGTGTTCATAAGATCGCTTTTCCGTCATACGGCCCCGCATCGTCTGGTGTCGATGCTGATGCTGTTCAGTGGGCTGATGTCCTGGACACTTACCCTCCCATGGTGGGTAATCCGCTACCGGAGCTGACAGATCTATTCACCATAGTTTATACGTCCGGTACCACGGGTAACCCAAAAGGTGTAATGCTGACGTATGACGCAGCAACTGAGGCAATGCGCAATACAAGGCTTCAGATGCTGTATGACCTGCCCGAAACGCGTTTTTTCTCGTACCTGCCACTGTGCCACATTGCCGAGCGAAACGTAGTGGAAGCTACCGGCGTGGCTACGGGCGGTACCATCTATTTCACTGAATCGCTGGAGACTTTTGCCAAAAATCTGGCAGTGGCCCGTCCAACGCACTTTCGGGCCGTGCCGCGAATCTGGACGAAATTTCAGATGAGTTTTCTGGCCAGAATACCGCAGCAAAAACTGGACATGCTGCTGCGAATACCGGTTATAAACGGTCTGGTTAAGCGCAGGATACGGCAGGGCCTGGGCCTCGATGAGGCAAAACTCATCATCACCGGTGCTGCCCCAATGCCCATTTCACTCATTCAATGGTTTCGTCGGTTAGGCATCATTATCCAGGAAGCTTATGGAATGACCGAAAATCTCGGTGCTGTATCGATGATGCCCGCCGACAAGATAAAAGATGGCACCGTTGGCCGGATTTATGACGGCATGGAGGTTCGCACAGATCCACAAACTGGGGAAGTGCAGACCAGATCCCGCTGGAATATGCTCGGCTACTATCGTGAACCGACGCTGACGGCTACTGCCCTTCAGGATGGCTGGCTCTACACCGGCGACATGGGCGAAGTAGACCCTGACGGATTTTTGCGCATTACAGGCCGGGTGAAGGAAATGTACAAAAGCTCAAAAGGAGAATTCATTGCTCCGTCTCAGATTGAGTTTGGCTTTGCCGACAACAACCACATTGAGCAGGTCTGCGTAACGGGACAGCAACTTCCACAGCCAATTGCTTTGATTGTTTTATCGGAAACGGCCCGCCAGTCTGACCGAAAAACCGTGGCGCAGGGACTTCAGCAGACACTCGATACGCTGAACGAACGGGTACACACCTACGAACGGGTCCGTAAATTGATTGTGATGAAAGAACCCTGGACGGTAGAAAATAACCTCCTGACGCCGACGATGAAAATGAAACGTAACGCAATTGACGCCCGATACACCGCTCAGTATGAGCCCTGGTTTGGGCGCGAGGAGGTGATAGTATGGGAAGAGTAAAATACTGAAAAACGCACTTTGTGACCGGTAAATGTGTTTTTTAGGTAAGCAACCAGACAACATTATGTACTGTGTAAAGTGTGGTAATCTAATTCCTGAAGCGCGTTTAAAGGCGCTTCCAACGGCAACAACCTGCGTTCAGTGTTCATCGGCCCAACGTGTCGCGGGCTTCCCGCTTATTACCGGCAAGACCGAGTATTCGGCCCTGCAACTTGTTTCGCAACAGGATGCGGCCCGCTTGCATAAGATGCAGGCCCGCCGGGGTACGGGAGCCTCCATGTCGATGACCCGCGAGAAAAGAAATTGACGGTTTGATTTTTTGGTGTATTGTGGCCGTTTCTTATCAGAAGCGTTTTTTTGTGATTTCTTCGGCAAGGCAATGAATCGCTAGTGTAATCTATTGCCGTACTTTGGCTATCTGTCGGTCTGGCGGGCATTTTATCTGCTATCGGTTCACTGGCCACATTTTCTGCTAACTTTTATGCGCCACATCGTCATTCTCGGCAACGGCATTGCCGGCATCACGGCCGCTCGTGAACTTCGCAAACTGGGCGATGACTCGATCACGGTTATCTCGGCCGAGACAGAACATTTTTATTCCCGCACGGCCCTCATGTACATCTACATGGGTCAACTGGAATTTCATCATACAAAACCGTATGAAGACTGGTTCTGGGCCAAAAACCGCATTGCGTTGGTAAAGGCCCAAGTAACGTCAGTTGACTTTAGCAACAAATTGCTCTATTACGCCGATGGACAGACGCTCACCTATGATGTGCTCATTCTGGCCGTTGGGTCTGTTCCTAACTTCTTTGACTGGCCAGGTCAGGCGTTGTTGGGCGTGCAGGGACTCTATGGCAAACCCGACCTCGACCGGATGGAAGCCGATACCAAAGGAATCCATCAGGCGGTGGTAGTAGGGGGTGGCCTCATCGGAATAGAATTGTGCGAAATGCTGCAATCGCGCGGTATTCACGTAACGTTTCTGGTGCGTGAGCAGAGTTTCTGGAACAGCGTATTGCCCCCCGAAGAGTCTACCCTGGTAACACGCCACATCCGGGAGCATCACCTTGACCTAAGAACGGGTGCTGAACTGGACCAAATC
The DNA here is from genome assembly GCA_028288385.1 of Spirosoma sp. Lineage (GTDB taxonomy): Bacteria > Bacteroidota > Bacteroidia > Cytophagales > Spirosomataceae > Spirosoma. The sequence goes on along the minus strand of JAQBNX010000301.1, from coordinate 2,151 downwards.
CAGGATAACGGCAGGGGCCGGGTAGGAGCAGTTGTGCTGAAAACCGGGGAAACAGTCCCAGCGCAGTTTGTGGGGATTGCCGTTGGCGTCAGTCCAAACATTGGCTTCCTGAAAAACACCCCACTGGAAACCGACCGGGGCATATTGGTCAATGAACAACTGGAAACCAACCTACCCAACGTTTACGCCATCGGCGACTGTGTGCAACACCGAACCCCTCCAGATGGGCGTAAGCCACTCGAGCAAATCTGGTATTCCGGACGCATCATGGGAGAAACAGTGGCGCAGACCATTGCCGGCAAAGTCACTACGTATCGGCCGGGGGTCTTTTTTAACTCGGCCAAATTCTTTGATATTGAGTACCAGACGTATGGAGATGTAGCGGCCTTTTTGCCCAAAGACGATTCTGAGCAGTCATTCTATTGGGAACATCCGGCCAGAAAAATTGCGCTGCGTATCAATTACCGCCAGCTGGACAAGAGGGTGACGGGCATGAATACACTGGGTATCCGGCAGCGGCAGGCCGTTTGGCAACAATGGATTTCAAACGGAAAATCCATTCATTACGTCTTGGAGCATCTTCCCCAGGCTAACTTCGACCCCGAGTTTTACCGGCAATACGAACCGGCCATTGTGGCAAAATTCAACGCGGAAAACCCGGAGCAGGCAGTGCAATTGAAAGCAAAGAAAGGACTGTTTAATCAACTCTTTACGTGACAGAACCGTTAAAACGGGTCATGTAAAATGACTAGCTGAGGGGAGATTAAGCAAAAGGAAAAGTTTTATCGACCTCCCAACGCTGCCCGCTATGAACCAATAGCGTAAAAGCCTGCGCCATGAAAAACCGTTCGTACGAAAGTGTAGAAAAATAAGCCCATGCTTCCGGAAAAACTGACCGTTTAAGGTCTTTAAACGCTACCGTCATGTGTGGATGAAAAGGTCTGGAATCAGGTATAATACCCCACTGGCTGGAACAGAGATCGGCCAGCCGCTTCTGGTGATGGAGCAACGTTGGATGGGGCAATACATTTACATAAATTACCCGACTGCTAAATCGATCGAAATTTCGTAAGTCAACCTGGAACGGCTTCTCTTTATTTGCGAGGGATTGCAAGGCCGAAAACTGGGTCTCATTACTGCGAAATGGTGGAATAAGCGTAATGTGCGGAGGTGACTTTAGCGCCTGACCTGACTCAAAACGTTCCAGGGCCGTCTGTTTGAACGCCGTTACTTCATCCTGAATAACCTGATCCGGTAACAAAGCGATGAAATACAGTTTCATTCTGGTGTGAAGTTTATATGGGCTTAAGCCGTCGCCACTTCTTCCCATCGAAGTTTAACTACCTGCTCAAGATCAGGGTGCAGGCTAATGGCAACCGGGCAGGTGTGGGCTATTTTCTCCAGCTGAGCGCGGGTGCCCTTATCTGGCATGGGCATTGCGCAGAGGATTAGTTCGATTTCGATGCGGGCAATCCGCCGGGGGGGCTGGCTTGTCATAACCTTTGTTACATCCAGCACACTGCCTTTTAGGTCGATGCCGTCGCGCCGGGCAACAATGGCCATGGTGGTGATGATGCACGTACCGAGGGCATTGGCTACCAAATCGGTCGGCGAAAAAGCTTCGCCCCGTCCCTGATTATCGGTGGGTGCGTCGGTATTGATGTGCGTACCAGATTGCAGATGGGCACAGTCTGTCCGTAAATCGCCGAGGTATTCGATATGAATGGTTGCCATGTCCTTTGGTTAGTGAAACGACCGTTAATTACTTGCGTACTTTTACCCAAACATATAAATTATGGAATGGTTACGCTAATAGCACGGCCTGATTTTGCGAATACCGCTATATTGATTAGTTTTAATTCAGCAATTTACACATATGAAAAAGTTATTGTTACAGGCCGGAATCTTGCTGGGCAGCCTGGTACCGCTGGCTCAGGTTACCTGTGCGCAGTCGGTGGATTCTGATACTGAAAACTACGGTACTATAACTACGTTTGGCGTTACCGCAAACACAAATTCAGGCATCATCGGCGGCCTGTCCTTTCGGCAGTCTAAACTGCTATCCGGTACGTTGCTGGGTATGCCTCAATACCGATACCTGAGTGTCGAATTAGTGAATGTGAAGCACCCCAAAGAGATTCAGTCGTCTAT
>JAQBNX010000293.1 GCA_028288385.1 Spirosoma sp. | reverse complement strand
TAGACGTTGTGACGTTTTTTCTTAACGCTGGTCTGTCTCAATTGTAAGGTAATTTTCTTAGAAGATATCTTATTTTCTTTAAAAAGCTGACGTTTTCTCTTTTCCAGAAACGTCATTGCGCTGTATATATACAGAAAAATAGCAGTAACCAACACGAATCCAATCCCATAGTAGATGACCTGGTTAACTACCGCAGAAAAGTAGACAGGCATAAGAAGCAGGATCATAGCTGTTGCAGCTTAGTCAACTTATGGTTACAGCGATTCTTAACTATGGATATAAAGCGCAGGTTTCTGGTAGTAATCCAACGGGCCCAGGTAGGTTATTTAGTCGTGCTTACGTAGTACTTAAGGGATATATTCCACCCGCATAGGTATCTATTGTTATAACCCGGTATGCGCTTTTGACGTCGTTCTTTAGCTATAATGTTTAAAAAGGGTTTAACCGGTTTTGATATTATTTATTGATAATTAACTTTCAGCACTACCTTAACCGACACGTATATAAGAAAGTAGATTATGAACAAAAACGGCCCGGTAATCATCATAGAAGATGACGATGATGATCAATATCTTACTTATTTTTCTCCACGGCTGCCAGTCAGGAAATGATTATTAATGCCTACAGTTTATTTGTACAGAGTTTCTCATCAAACAACTTCTGACGAGTTAGCCAAAACCATTATGTACATCATGGAGTATTGGAGAAGGTGCGCTGCCCCAAACAATTTTTTAGATACTAGAGAAACTGGTTGTCACTACGTTTGTCAGGTTCCGGTTAAAGCCCGTGACGTATCGCGAACTGAACCAGGTCGGTAACTTTGCTGATGCCCAACTTAAAGTGAATGTTTTTGCGATGCGTTTTCACCGTTTCAACACTAAGATGAATACGGTCGGCAATCTGGTCATTATTCAGCCCTTCTTTGATAAGCCGTATCACTTCTACCTCCCGAAAAGTCAGGTTTAGCCGTTGGGCAAAGTCATCGCCGAAGGGGTCAGTGCCTGGCGAAACTTGCCTCTGGAGGGATGAGTCAAAATAGGTGCTGCCGGCCAGAACGGTCCGTATGCCCCGCAACAGTTCGGCCGTGGTGGCGTCTTTAAGCAAGTAGCCATGAAGCCCTATCCTGCGGGCTTCGTCCAATAGTTTTGGCTGGTCATACATGGTTACAATCAGCACCCGAATGAGGGGGAAATCACGAATAATCGTACGGCCCAGGTCGATGCCATTAGTGCCCTGAAGGTTTATGTCCAGCAGAATCAGGTGGGGGTTGGTACGCTGAATGGCCGGAAAGACGTCGGTTGGCAGGAACACCTGACCACATACGGTCAGATCGGGCTGTTCATTGAGCAGATTACTTAATAAGTCATTGAACAGCCGGTGGTCATCAATCAGCAGGATTCGGGTCAGGTCGTCGGGGGGGCATCAGGTGTGGTTGAGTAAGGCACTTCCAGAACAACCAGCGTTCCGCCTATACTGACCTCCCGCCAAAGCTTTGCTCCGATGTAATCTGCCCGTAAAATACTATTTTTCAGACCAATCCCTGCGTTTTCTTCATGTGTTTTTGTTGCCTGACTCCCAAGTCCGTCGTCTTCGAGCGTAATGGTCAGGTTCTCGTTCTGGTACATCAGTTGCAGCGCAGCCCGTTTCGCCTGGGCGTGTTTGTTAATATTATGAACCAACTCAGAGACGATCCGGTAAATATTGAGTTCTGCCTCAAGCGGTAATACCTGCTCATCTCCGGATACAATAAAGGTAAATCGGGTGGGCTGGCCAGGCTGACTGTTAATGAGTTGCCGAAGGGAGTCACGCAAGCCGATGCGCATAAATTCAGGCGGCATGAGGTTGTGGGCAATGCGCCGAAGGTCGTCGCTGGTTTTTTGAATGAGGGGTTCAAGATCGTCGAACTGATGAGCGGCTTGCGGATCGAGGAGATTAAGCCGGATGTCGGTGATGCGTCGTCGGATGGTAGCCAGTGTACCGCCCAGATCGTCGTGGAGGTCAGTGGCAATGCGCTGACGTTCTGCTTCCTGATTGTGAATCACATCAGCCTGTAAATGACGGTTTTGTATTTCTAGTTGCTGGCGGGCTCTTTGCAGTAATTTTCGGCGGTAAAACCATCCTGCCGAAAGTATAGTAAACTCTAGCAGTAAGGCAATCCGTAGCGCCAGCATATCGGGCAATGGGTTGAGCATCAGGCCAAAGTTTATCAGAAACGAGTTGATAAAGAAAAAGGTCAGCACTGTTGAAACAGCCGCGATTAGTAGCCATACTAACCTTGTTTTTTGCCGAAAACCGCTGATTACGTAGCTAAGCCAAATTATTCCATAGCCCATGAAGCCAGCGTAACCCAGTACATAAGCGGCCTTTACAATGGACTCATAATCGTATCGCTGTGCCCATTCGGCCAGCAGAACTGCCCCCACAATCAGTAAAAATGGTCCAGCTTCGGGCCATCGGAACGTAGTACGTCCTGAACCAGATTTCACGCCCAGAAAGCGTCGGCTGAACAGGACAAAAGCACCTAAACCGATATTAAGCCAATGTACAATGGTGGAGATGCTATCGAACCAGGCTAATGATTCAGGCAGGAAAGCGCCCCAGCCGTCATTGAGTAAGGAATAAACCGACAGGCACACTACGTAGCAAGCGTAAATCAGGTAAATGGACCGCTGATAAAACATAAACGCTATGAGTACACCACCCAGAATGGCCAGTATTATTCCCGCAAACGTGGCCCACCCCCAGATGTCCAGTTGTTGCATAGCTAGAAAGCGCTGGGGGCGCCACACCCGAACGCTAAACTTCATGGCATCGCCGGGCACCACACGGCCCCTAATCCATACCGTTACTGTATCATGGGCAGGTAGGTTGAGAGCGTATAGAAAATAGTGGTGATTAACTGGAGCTGCCGACGTAGCCTGCTCACGGTATGAGGACGGCCCCCGAAGGCGCTGAGGGGGAGAATTGGGCAGACTGGTCCAGACCCCGACCGAATCCATGAAGTGTGTAGTTAATTCGAGCCAGACGGTACGGTGCTGCTCACTACGTACTGAAAACCTGGCCCAACCCAGAAAGAATTTACGTCCGTAATTGATGCTCTGAACCGATTGCCATTGTTTTGGATCGATCGGTAGATCAGCCGGTATTTCCAACCTGGCGGGTGGTTGCTCCAACTGGTAGAGGAAAGGTTTTTCAATGGTAATACCATCAAAATCAAGACGCACTGGCAACACCGTCTGAGCGTTGTTTACGGCTGGTAAACAAAACAGGCAAACGATTTGCCAGAATGATTTCATGGAGATAGTGCTTGTGGAGTAGGAAATATGGTATCAAAGAACGGTGGTCCGGCAAGCCAAAAAATACCCCGAAGGCGGTATGGCAACTGGCGGAGCTAAGCCTAACCTTTGTCTGTATCTATCCACCCCCTTCTCTTTATAACACTCTGTCCTAACCAGCTACATCTGATGAAAATACGTTTACTCTTTTCTGTATTGATTGCACTCACTGCAACTACTTTTACCTCCGGCCAGACCAAATCTACTACCCGCCTGATGGCCAAGCCGGGTGAGGAAGTATAGGTATGGGCTTATCCCGTTAAGGCTGACAAACGCAAACAGTATGAACACTTCGTACACGACATTTTCTGGCCTGGTGCCCGTAAACTGTCGGCAGCAGAGCAGCGGGTGTTTCGCCAGACCCGCGTAATGCACCCTGCCCAGGCTAATCAGGACGGTACGTACACGTACCTCTTTATCATGGACCCGCTCATTAAAGGCGCTGATTATGGTATCGAGTCACTGACAAAGAAAATGTATGGTGCCAAGCAGGGAACCGAATATTTAAAGCTGTTTGGTGGGGCTTTAGCCGGAAACGATGTAAGCTACAAGGTCACCCAGACTAAGGATTGAAGACCCGCTAAAATCCAATGATGGGATGCATCCGCTTGACCCTAAGCCAAATATCGTCTAGCTTTGACCAGACCGTAAGCCAGTCCACTGTGACTGGCTTTCTCGTTTTTCCTTCACCCATTTTCTGAATAACCATGACTCGCTGGGGAATTTTAGGACCGGGCCGCATTGCCCATAAATTTACGCAGGACCTGCTTACCCTGCCCGACGCGCAACTCTATGCGGTGGCCTCGACAGATCAGAACCGGGCCGATGCCTTTGCTCAACAGTACGGTGCTCCCCACGCATTTGGTACCTATGAGGGACTGCTGACGCTGCCCGATTTAGATGTAGTCTACGTGGCTACTCCCCATATCAAACACCATGAAAACGTGTTGATGCTGCTTAATTCGGGCGTGGCGGTGCTAGGTGAGAAACCGTTTGCCATGAACGGAGGTCAGGTGCGGCAGATGGTCGAACAGGCACGTAGCAAGCGTGTGTTCCTGATGGAAGCTCTCTGGAGCCGCTTTATACCCGTGCTACAACGGGCCAAACAACTCGCCGACGACGGTGTGATTGGGACCATTACGGGTGTCCGGGCCGACTTTGGCTTTGCCGCACCATTTATGCCCGAGGGGCGGCTGTTCAATAAAAGATTGGGTGGGGGGGCGCTGCTAGATATTGGCATATACCCGCTTTTCTGGTCATATCTGTTCCTGGGCATGCCAAAAACTGTCAAGGCAACGGCCGTTTTCGGGCAGACAGATGTGGATGAGCAATGTGGTATGGTACTGACCTACTCCAATGGCGAACTGGCGGTGCTTGACAGTACGCTAAGGGCCCGAACACCCTGCGAAGCGTTCGTATATGGCACACAGGGGCTAATTCGGGTAGCGTCGCGCTGGCACGAAACCCAAAGCCTGGTGCTGGAACGCGACGGACAGGAACCTGAAGAAATTAGCGTGCCCCGCACCACCCACGGCTACGATTATGAAGCTGCTCATGTAATGCAGTGCCTGAGCGAAGGACGCACCGAGAGCCCCGTCTGGTCGCTCGACGACAGCCTGAATCTAATGACCTTGCTGGACACGGTTCGGGCAGAAACCGGCATTGTATATGAATAACGGTGACTCGCCAAGCTTTAATTTCACCCGTCATGTGCTACATTGACTCCGTCGCGTTGATGAATAACGAATGTTGGGGAGTGTATGGGGTTAAAGAGGCCAACCGCTAAACGGTTTTAAACCGCTAGCCAACGCACTCAAACCTACAAACACCCTTTACCTTTGTTCCATGACCGACCGTTACGCCCAGCGCGGAGTTTCCGCTAGTAAAGAAGACGTTCACAACGCCATTGCTCAACTCGACAAGGGCCTGTTTCCTAAAGCCTTCTGCAAGATTGTGCCCGATACATTAGTGGGTGATCCCGATTTCTGCACAATCATGCATGCCGATGGTGCCGGGACAAAATCCTCACTGGCGTATCTATATTGGCGCGAAACCGGCGATCTGAGCGTGTGGCGGGGTATTGCGCAGGACGCTATCGTCATGAATACCGACGATTTAATCTGCGTGGGTGCCACCGGTCCCATGCTTTTGTCGTCTACCATTGGACGGAACAAGAACCTAATTCCGGGGGAAGTCATTGCTGAATTGATAAACGGTACGGAGGACGTACTGCAAATGCTGCGCGATCACGGCATCGAAATTTATAGTACCGGTGGCGAAACAGCCGACGTCGGCGATCTGGTTCGAACCGTAATTGTCGACAGCACGGTCATTGCCCGGATGCGACGCGACGAGGTCATTAGCAATGACCGGATTCAGGCAGGCGACGTCATTGTAGGGCTGGCCTCTTTTGGACAGGCAACCTACGAAACACAGTATAACGGCGGCATGGGCAGCAACGGCCTTACCTCGGCCCGTCATGACGTATTGGCTCATTACCTTGCCGATGAATATCCCGAAAGTTTCGACCCCGATATCGACAAATCGCTGATTTATAGCGGGTCGAAGCGCCTGACGGAGCCTGTTGCAGATACAGGCCTAACGGTTGGTCATCTTATCCTGTCACCAACCCGCACCTATGCCCCATTTGCCAAAACCCTGCTGACCGAATTGCGTCCGTTTATTCATGGCCTAGTGCATTGTTCCGGCGGAGCACAGACGAAGGTGCTGCATTTCGTGGAGAACGTACACGTTCTAAAAGACAATCTGTTTCCTATTCCACCCCTGTTCCGACTGATTCAGGCCGAGAGTGGCACCAGTTGGCAGGAAATGTACAAAGTATTTAATATGGGCCACCGGTTAGAGGTATATCTGCCCGAAGAACACGCTCATAAAGTCATCGAGATAGCGCAGTCATACCACATACAGGCTCAGGTGATCGGACACGTTGAAGGCTTTGAAGGAAAGCGAGTAACTATACAAAGTGAATTTGGTACATTTATATATTAAAACCACTTTCTAATATATCGCTTTGTTTTTTGATTAGAAACTGTGGCAAATTAAGTTTTAACTATAGCGTTATCAATGAACGCACAGAAGACTTTAAGGCTTTTTTAAAGTTTATAAATCCAAGTTCATATAGCTTTTTGGTTTATCAA